>DASSQU010000049.1:0-5362 GCA_035702325.1 Steroidobacteraceae bacterium | reverse complement strand
CACGGTATGTCCGAAGGCGCCGGAGGTGGTCTTCCCGACGAGCTCGGCGTCCCGCCAGATCGGCTCGTTGTGATAGAGCAGCCGATCATCGCGCTCGAGAGCGAGCGTCACGAGCCGGCGCCGCACGCCCGCCTGGCGCTGCGCGCTCAGCGCCTCGCGCCCGACGAAGCCGCCCGCCTTGTCCCAGGCGACCGCGAATCCGAGTCCCGCCTCGAGCGGGGTGTCCTCGTCGGAGATATCGTGACCCCAGTGCCGGTAGGCCTTTTCCATGCGCAGGCTGTCGAGCGCGTGATAGCCCGCGAGGCGCAGCCCGCAGGGCGCGCCGGCGGCCACGAGCAGGTCGTACACGGACTGCGCGAACTCGCTGGGGATGTACAGCTCGTAGCCGAGCTCGCCGACGTAGGTGATGCGGCTCGCGCGCACGCGCGCGTAGCCGAGATCGATGATCCGCGAAGTGCCGAACGGGAATGCCGCGGTCGACAGGTCGGCGTCGGTGAGCCCTGCGAGGAGCTCGCGGCTCCGCGGCCCCATGAGCCCGAGCACCGCGTACGCGCTCGAGACGTCGACGCCGAGCGCATGGGCATCGGGCGGGATGCTGCGGGACAGCCAGCCGAAAGCGCGCGTTTGCGTCGCACACGCGGTGACGATGAGGTACGAGTCCTCGGCCTCGCGCGTCACCGTGAGGTCCGCCTCGATCCCGCCGCGCTCGTTCAGCCACTGCGTGTAGACGATGCGGCCGACGGGCACGTCGACGTCGTTGGCGGAAATCCGCCCGAGCACCCGTGCCGCGTCGCGTCCCCGCAGCGAGAACTTGGCGAACGAGGACTGATCGAAGAGGCCGACCGCCTCGCGCACCGCCCGATGCTCCGCGGCCGAGCGTGCGAACCAGTTCTGGCGGCCGTAGCTGTACTCGTAGCGCGCGGACGCGCCGGGCGATGCGAACCAGTTGGCGCGCTCGAACCCCGCGACCTCGCCGAAGCACGCCCCCGCCGCCGCGAGGCGGTCGTGCAGCGCCGAGCGGCGCACGCCGCGCGCACTCTCGGCCTGGCGATACGGCCAGTGCATGGCATAGAGGAGCCCCAGGGTCTCGACCGTGCGGTCGCGCAGGTAACGCCGGTTGCGCTGGAAGGGCGCGCAGCGGCGGATGTCGACATCCCACAGATCGAAGGGCGGATGTCCGTCGATGATCCAGTCGGCGAGCACCTTGCCGGCGCCGCCGGCGGATTGGATGCCGATGGAGTTGAAGCCGGCGGCGACGAAAAAACCGCCGAGCTCGGGCGCTTCGCCGAGCAGGTAGCGGTCATCGGGCGTGAAGCTCTCCGGTCCGTTGAAGAATACCCGTACGCCCGTCGACTCGAGCACCGGCACACGCCGCATGGCGCCGGCGAGGAGCGGCTCGATGTGCCCGAGGTCCGCCGGCAGCTGCTCGAAGGCGCAGCTCTCCGGGATCCCCTCGCCGCCCCAGGGCTTGGCGCGCGGCTCGAACCACCCGACGAGCAGCTTGCCGGCGTCCTCCTTGAAGTACGAGCGGGCGTCCGCGTCGCGCAGGATCGGCAGGTCCGCGGCGAGCCCCGGAATCGGCTCGGTGACGATGTAGAAGTGCTCGGCCGCATGCAGGGGCACGCTGACCCCGGCCCAGGCGCCTACCTCGCGCGCCCACATGCCGGCGCAGTTGACGACCACCTCGGCGCGCACCTCGCCCGCCTCGGTCGTGACGCCGGTTGCCCGGCCGCCGGCGGTGCGGATCCCGGTGACCCTGAGGTTCTCGATGATGCGGGCTCCGGCCCGGCGCGCTCCCCGGGCGAGCGCCTGGGTCGTGTCGACGGGATTCGTGCGGCCGTCCTTCGGCAGGTACACCGCGCCGACCACGCCGTCGATCGAGAGCAGCGGCCAGCGCTCGCGCGCCTCGCCCGGCGAGAGGATCTGCACTTCGAGGCCGAAGCAGCGCGCCATGGAGGCGCCGCGCTTCAGTTCCTCGAAGCGCGCCTCGCTCGCGGCGACCGCGATCGAGCCGACCTGCCTGAAGCCGGTCGCCTGGCCGGTCTCGCGCTCGAGACCTTCGTAGAGCTGCGCGGTGTACTGCGCGAGGCGCGTGAGGTTGTGGGTCGCGCGCAGCTGCCCGACGAGTCCCGCCGCGTGCCAGGTCGTGCCGCAGGTGAGCTGCCGGCGCTCGAGCAGCAGCACGTCGGTGCAGCCGCGTTTGGCGAGATGATAGGCGACGCTGCAGCCGACGATGCCGCCGCCGACGATCACCACGCGCGCGTGAGAGGGAACGCTCTGCACCCGATCTCCCCTGAGCGGAGCCAAGCCGCAGCCGTCAGAATTCGGCGATTGCCTCGCGCAGCATCTCGGCCATCGCATCGATGTCCGCCCGGGTGGCGATGAACGCCGGCGCGACGATGGCCACGTCGCCGGTGGTCTTCACGTGCAGGCCGCGGTCGTAGAGCTTCGCCTGCAGCTCGTTGCCGCGCGCGCCCGCCGCCTTGCCGGGCCGGATCTCGACTCCGGCGAGCAGACCGAAGCCGCGCACGTCGGCGACCGCCGGGAGGTCGCCGAGGGCGAACATCTTGTCGAGGAAGTAACCCGAGAGGTCCCGGCCCTTGGCGAACAGCTGCTCGTTGCGGTAGATCTCCAGCGTCGCAAGACCGGCGGCGCAGGCGGCCGGATGCGCCGAGTAGGTGTAGCCGTGGAAGAACTCCGGGAGCCCCGCGGGCGCCGCATCGACGATCGTGCGGTAGATGTCCGTGCGCACCGCCACCGCACCCATCGGCTGGGCGCCGTTGGTGAGAGCCTTCGCCATGGTGATCACATCGGGCGTCACGCCGAAGGACAGCGCGGCGAACGGCTCGCCGGTACGCCCGAAGCCGCAGATCACCTCGTCGAACACCAGCAGGATCCCGTGGCGGGTGCAGATCTCGCGCAGCCGCTCGAGATAGCCGCGCGGCGGGACGATGACCCCGGTCGAGCCGGCGATGGGTTCGACGAACACCGCGGCGATGCGCTTCTCGCCCGCCAGGTTCACGAAGCGCGTCAGGTCGTCGGCGAGCTCGGCGCCCTGCGCCCCCAGGCCGCGGCTGAGACGGTTCTCCGGCAGCAGCGTGTGCCGCAGATGGAGGATCCCGGGCAGCAGCGCGCCGAACACCTCGCGATTGCGCACCATGCCGCCGAGCGCAGTGCCGCCGATGTTGACCCCGTGATAGGCGCGCTCGCGCGAGACGAAATAGTTGCGCTGCCCTTCGCCGCGTGCCAGGTGATAGGCGAGCGCGATCTTCATCGCGGTGTCGACCGCCTCGGAGCCGGAGTTGCAGAAGAACACGTGATCGAGGCCCGGCGGCGTCAGCGCCGCGACGCCATCGGCGAGCGCGAACGCGCCGGGGTGGCTGCGCTGGAAGGACGGGGTGAAGTCGAGCGTCTCGAGCTGCTTGCCGACCGCCGCAGCGATCTCCGGCCGGCAGTGGCCCGCCGGCGTGGTGAACAGCCCGGAGCTGCCGTCGAGAATCCTCCGGCCGGTCGGACTGAAGTAGTGCATGCCGCTCGCCCGCACGAACAGGCGCGGCTCGCGCTTGAACTCGCGGTTGTCGGTGAAAGGCAGCCAATGGCGTTCCAGGTTCACGACCTTCATGTCCATGTGGATCTCCGCGTCAGCCGAAGGTGGAGCCGATCTCCGCCGCCGCCGCGCGCAGGCGCGGTATGAATTCGATGGCGCGCATCAGGGGCAGCCGGGCAGTGGCGCCCTGCACTGCGAGCGCGGCGATCACGTCGCCGTGGCGGTTGCGCACCGGCACCGCGACGCAGGCGACCCCGAGAACGTATTCCTCGTTGTCGACCGCGTAACCGACGTTGACGATCCGGTCGAGCTCCGATTCGAGCACCGCCCGGTCGGTGATGGTGCGCTCGGTGAAGCGCTCGAGCGGCAGCAGCTCCAGCAGGCGCTGCCGCTCGGCTGCGGGCAGGTGCGCGAGCAGCAGCTTGCCGCTCGCGCAGCAGTGCGGCGGCAGCGCGCCGCCGCCTTCCGGCACGTGCAGCCGCAGCGGCCAGGGTGCCTCGAGGCGATCGAGGTAGATGAGGACGCCCTTCTTCAGCACCGCGAGATTGCAGGTCTCGGTGATCTCGCTCACCACCCGGCGCAGGATCGTGCGCCGCTCGGCCGCGGCACCATCGCTGCGCAGCACGTCGAGGGCAAAGCGCGACAGCCGCTCGCCGATGATGTAGCCGCGGCGGCCGCCGGGCTCGCGCGCGAGGAAGCCCGCCTCCTCGAAAAGCGCGAGCGTGCGGTGCAGGGTCGGCTTCGGCAGCTCGGTGGCCTGCATGAGCTCGGCGAGCGTGACGGCCCGGCCGGCGCGGACCAGAACCTCGAGCACGGCGAAGGCCTTGAGCGTCGAGGAGGTCTCGCTCGCGATCTCGGCCGTCTCGGTCGGAAGCGGAAGCACTCCGCTGCTCATAGGGTCAGAATCGTTCCGCTAAACGGGACATAACTGGCTTCACAGAGAAATGAACCTTGCCCCAGGACAGCGGTATTGTAATATGCGCGTCTTCAAAGAAACAAATCATCTCAACTGAAGAAACCTCTCGACAGGGAGTAAGCCGATGACCGAGCCGCAGAAGATGGGCCCCTCCGAGGCGCTCGTCGAGACACTCGCCGCCAACGGCGTCACCCACGTCTTCGGCATCGTCGGCTCGGCCTTCATGGACGCGCTCGATATCTTTCCGGCCGCCGGGATCCGCTTCGTGCCGGTCGCCCACGAGCAGGGCGCGATTCACATGGCCGATGGTTACGCGCGCGCCTCCGGCCGCCATGGCGTGTGCATCGCGCAGAACGGACCCGGCGTCACGAATTTCGTCACCGGGGTAGCGGCGGCTTACTGGGCGCATTCGCCCGTCGTGTTCATCACCCCGGAGACCGGCTCCATGACGATGGGGCTCGGGGGCTTCCAGGAGACCGAGCAGCTGCCGATCTTCTCCAGGATCACCAAGTACCAGGGGCACGTCAACAACCCGCGCCGCATGGCCGAGATCGCCGCGCGCTGTTTCGATCGCGCCATGCTCGAGATGGGTCCGGCCCAGCTCAATATTCCGCGTGACTACTTCTACGGCGAGATCGAGACCAGCATTCCCGCGCCGCTGCGCATCGCCCACGGGGCGGGCGATGCGGCTGCGCTCGATGCGGCTGCGGAGCTGCTCGCGGGTGCGAGCTTCCCGGTAATCGTAGCCGGCGGCGGCGTGATCGCCGCCGGGGCTGCCGCCGAGGCGATCGAGCTCGCCGAGATGCTCGGGGCGCCGGTTTGCAGCAGCTACCTGCACAACGACTCCTTCCCCGCCTCGCACGCGCTCGCGGCGGGCCCGCTCGGTTATCAGGGCTCGA
>DASSQU010000048.1:0-2785 GCA_035702325.1 Steroidobacteraceae bacterium | reverse complement strand
GGCGGCCCCGCCGCGGTCAGCCCGGTGCCGCCGGCACCACAGCCGGTGCCGTCCGCAGCGCAGTCTCCGGCCGCCGCGGCTGCGGCCGATGCCCTGCAGAGCGAGGTCACGGCCGCCTTCACGCGTTTCATCGCCGGCCAGAACGCTCACGATCGCTCCGCCGTCGCCGCGGTGCTGCTCGATTCGCCGGAATTCGTGTGGGTCCAGCCGGAGGGCACCGCCGTGGCGGGATCCACCGAGGCGCTCGCGGCATTCGCGCGGGAGTGGCAGGGCACGTGGAAGCTCGACCCGCAGGCACAGGAGCTGCGTATCGCCACGCCTGCCCCGGGCGTCGCGGTGCTCATCGCGCCGCTGCTGCTCACGGCGGGCGATCCGGGCCGTTATCCCGCCACGCTTCCGGTGCGCTGGGAGGGGGTGTTCGTGAGGAGCGCGGCCGGGTGGCGCATCGCCGCGATCTTCACCACGCCGCTGCCGAGCCGGCGGGGGCCGGGCGGCGGCTGACCGGCGCCGCCGCCAGACATGAGGCCGCGACTGCGCGTCGTCCCCGAGGGACTCGTCACGCCGATTCTCGACGAGGCGAAGCGGATTCTCGCCGAGATCGGCGTCGAGGTTCGCGGCGCGCGGCTGCGCCAGCTGCTGCTCGAGCGCGGGCTCAGGCTGGCGCGCACCGCGGATGACGCCGAGCGCGTGCTCTTTCCGCCGGAGCAGGTGGAGCGCGCCATCGAGACGGCCCCGAAGCGCTTCGCGCTGTACGACCGCGACGGCGCGCCCTACACCGAGCTCGGCGGCGACAAGGTGCATTTCGTCCCCGGATCGAGCGGACTGCACGTGCTCGACCATCGCAGCGGCGAGACGCGTCTCGCCCGCACGCGCGACTTCATCGAGTACGTGCGCGTGGCCGATGGCCTGAAGAACCTCGGTTATCTCGCAACCGCGTTCTCCACCAACGACCTCGAGCCGCAGGTATCGGATGCCTGGCGGCTGTACCTGGTGCTCACCAACTCGCGCAAGCCGGTCGTGTCGGGCGCCTTCAGCGAGCACGGCGTGCCGCGCATGGCGGAGATGATGCAGCTGTTCCGCCGCGACCGCGCCGATCTCATCGCCCGGCCCATGTCGATCTTCACCGTCACGGCGACCGGCTTCTACCGCTACAGCGAGGACTCCTGCCAGAACCTGCTCGACTGCGTCGCGTCCGGCATCCCGGTGGAGATCGTGCCGGTGACGCTGATGGGCCTGATCGCGCCGGTGACCCTGGTGGGCGCGACCGTGATGCACGTCGCCGACGTGCTCGCCGGGATCACCATGGCGCAGATGGTGAAGCCCGGCACGCCGGTGCTGTTTGGCGGAGCGCCGGCCACCTTCCACATGAAGACCGCCATGTCACCCATGGCGGCGATCGAGACGCTGCACCTCAACGTCGCCTACGTGGAGATCGCCAGGCACCTCGGGCTCCCGACCCAGGGCTACATGGCGCTGAGTGAGGGCAAGTTTCTCGACGCGCAGGCCGGGGCCGAGACCTTCGCCGGCGCGCTGCTCGCCGCCATCAGCGGGGTCAACTCGGTCTCGGGGCCCGGGATGCTCGACTACGTGCTCACCTTCAGCCTGGAGAAGCTCGTGTTCGACGACGAGCTGTGCGGGCAGGCGCTGCACTTCTGCCGCGAGTTCGATGTCATGGAAGATCTGCCCACCGTCGGCCTGGTGCGCCAGCTCCTGGCCGAGAAGCACCTGCTGACCGCCGGGCACACCCTCAAGTACTGGCCCCGGGAGCTCTACCTGCCGGGTGCAGTGTTCGACCGGATCAACCGCGAAACCTGGCTGCAGCAGGGCAGCAAGCCTCTCGAGCAGCGCGCGCAGGCCGAGGTCGAGCGGCTGCTGGCCGCTTACGCCTCCCCGCCGACCGATCCGCGCGTCGACGCCGAGATGATCCGCCTGATGAAGGCCGGGCTCACCACGGACGCGCCGCTGCCGCAGACGCTGCCGCCGGTCGAGCCCGCCGCCGCTGCTGCGGAAGTGCGCGGGCGCCGGGGCCGGGCGCGTCGCAGGGAGCAGCCCTGAGGCGGCCGGGGGTCGAGCATGAATCGAAGGCGCTTCTCCCTGCAGCTCCTCGGCGTCGCGCTCGGATCGCGGATCGGGATCGCACCCGGCTCTGCGGCGGCCAGGGCGGCGATTGCCCGGATCGGATTCGTCGCACCGCAGGGGCGCTCCCTGCCGCTCTTCGATGCGTTCCGGCAGGGGCTCGCCGAGCTCGGTTATGCGGACGGCAGGAACATCGTCATCGAGGCGCGATTTGCCGCAGGGCACTTCGACCGGTTCCCGGAGCTATTCGCGGAACTGGTCAGCCTTGAGATGAACGTAATTGCCGTGACGGGTGCCGTCACGGCGCGAGCTGCCATGAAAGCGGTCAGGGACATTCCGATCGTCTTTGCGGTCGTCGTCGATCCGGTCGCCGACCACGTCGTGACGAACATGGAGCGGCCCGGCGGAAACCTGACCGGCACGACGAGCTTCGACCCGCAGCAGGCGGAGAAACAGCTGCGGCTGCTTATCGAGGTGCTGCCAGCGATCAAGCGCGTCGCCATTCTCGGGGATGCAGGTGTCTCGCCGGCGCTGCTGAACGCCAGCGAGGCGCAGGCGCGAGCGATGGGACTCGAGGCGTTGCCCCTGCGTATAACGGCGACCAATCCGCCACTGCAGGACGTCTTTGGCACGCTGCGACAGAGGCGTTGTGAGGCGTTGATCGTCCTCGAGGAGCCCGTGGTCGGAGTCCTCGCCGACAGCATCGCGG
>DASSQU010000047.1:0-3808 GCA_035702325.1 Steroidobacteraceae bacterium | reverse complement strand
AGGCCGCCTGCGCTGCGCGTGCGGCGCCGGGCGGCCGCGGCGCTGGCCGCGCTCCTCGGCGCGGGACTCGCAGCGGCTCCGGCCGCGGCCCAGCCGGCCGGGGCGCCGGGGCTGCAGCCGGTCCCCAAGCTGAACGCGCGGGTCACGGATCTCACCGGCACGCTCACCGCGGAACAGCAGGGCCAGCTCGAGCAGAAGCTTGCGGCGTTCGAGTCCGCCAAGGGCGCACAGCTCGCGGTGCTCATCGTCCCGACCACCCGGCCCGAGGAGATCGAGCAGTACTCGATCCGCGTGGTCGATCAGTGGAAGCTCGGTCGGCGGAACGTCGACGACGGGGCGCTGCTGATCATCGCCCGTAACGATCACCGCGTGCGCATCGAAGTGGGCCGGGGCCTCGAGGGGGTACTGACCGACGCCATGTCGAACCGCATCATCGACGAGATCATCACGCCGAACTTCCGTCACGGGAACTTCTACGGCGGAATCGATGCCGGCCTCGAGGCGATGATGAAGCTGATCCAGGGCGAGCCGCTGCCGCCGCCGGAGCAGCAGTGGCAGCCGCGCCAACGGCCCCACGGCAGCAATGCGCTCCCGGGGCTGCTGTTTGTGATCTTCGTCGGCTCGGTGGTGCTGCGCGGCGTCTTCGGGCGCACTCTCGGCTCGGTGTTCACGGCTGCGGCAACCGGGTTGCTGGTGTGGATCGCCGGTTACGCGCTGCTGCTGGCGGTACTCGCCGCGGCGGGCGCGTTGCTGTTCACGCTCCTCGGGGGCCTGGCGCGCGGGAGCGGCTGGTCGAGCGGTGGCTTCGGCGGAGGCTGGGGAGGCTTTGGCGGCGGTGGATTCGGCGGCGGCGGGTTCGGTGGGGGTGGATTCAGCGGCGGAGGCGGCGGCTTTGCGGGCGGCGGCGCCTCGGGGAGCTGGTAGGCGATGAACGTCCTGCGCCTGCTGCGCCACCTCGCCACTACGCACTTCACGACGCGGCGGCACTTCAGCCCGCAGGTCCTCGCGGCGATCGAACAGGCAATCCGGGAGTGCGAGACGCACCATGCCGGAGAGATCCGCTTCGTGGTCGAGACGGCTTTCGACCTGCCGGAGCTGTGGCACGACCTCAAGCCGCGCCAGCGCGCGCTGCAGCTGTTCGGCCAGCTGCGGGTGTGGGACACCGAGCACAACAACGGTGTGCTGATCTACGTGCTGATGGCCGACCGGGCGGTCGAGGTGATCGCCGACCGCGGCATCGCCCGGCGTACGCCCGAGACGGAGTGGGGCACGGTGTGCGGCCAGATGCAGCAGCACTATGCCGCCGGGCGCTATCTCGAGGGCTCGGTCGCCGGAATCCGCGCGGTCGGAGCGGTGCTCGGGCGGCACTTCCCGGGCAAGGGTCACAGCGAGCACGAGCTGCCGAACCAGCCGCTGCTGCTGTAGCGCATCACCCGCGACCCGACATCGGTCATACTTACTTTCATGCGCATGAGGACCGCTCCCGTTCGCGCCGCGCTCGCGGTGCCGCTGTGCGCCGTGGTGGCGGGGTGCTCACTGTTGCGGCCATTCCACGGTCCGAGGCCGCCACCGCCGGCACCGCCGGTACCGGCCGCGCCCGCCCTGCCGCCGCCGGTGGCCACCGAGCGCTTCGAGCTCGCTCCCGGGCAGGACATCGTCGGCGTTGTCCAGATGGTCACGGCCGGCAAGGACGACACGCTCACCGACATCGCGCGCCGCTTCAACGTGGGCTACGACGAGATCCTGCGCGCCAACCCCAAGGTCGATCCGTGGCTGCCGGGCGAGGGGCGCGAGATCGTCGTGCCGACGCAGTTCATCCTGCCCAACGCGCCGCACCAGGGCATCGTCATCAATATCGCGGCGATGCGCATCTACTATTACCCGCCCGCGAAGCACGGCGAGCCGCAGGTGGTGCTGACGCACCCGATCGGCATCGGCAAGGTCGGCTGGTCGACTCCGCAGGGGGTCACCAAGATCGTGCGGCGGCAGAAGGACCCGACCTGGCGCGTGCCGGTGTCGGTTCGCAAGGAGCATCACGACAACGGCGAGGATCTCGAGCCGGTGATCGGGCCGGGCCCGGACAACCCCCTCGGCAAGTACGCCTTCTACCTGCAGTGGCCGAGTTACCTGATCCACGGCACGAACAAACCGGCCGGTGTCGGCCTGAGGTCGAGCCACGGGTGCATCCGCCTGTATCCCGAGGACATCGAGCAGCTCTACAACATGGTGCCTGTCGGGACGGAGGTGCGCGTGGTAAACCAGCCCTTCGTGTTCGGCTGGCAGGGCGGGCAGCTGTACATGCAACCCTACGGGGTGCTCGAGGACGATACCCGCGACTGGAACAAGGCGGAGCGGGCGCTCCTCACCCGTTCGCTCGCCACCTCGCTGCAGCAGGATCTCCAGCGCCACCACCAGCAGATCGACTGGACGCTGGTCTCCGCGCTGGCGCACACCCCCAGGGGAGTGCCGGTGGCGGTCTCCGCCCCGGGCGGGAGCCTCGATGAGGTGCTGGCAGCGGCGCCGCGGGTCGACAACGTCCTGCCGCCGGGCTCGACCTGGGACGGCAAGTCCGACCTGCCGATGGACGAGGCGTCGTTCAGGCAGATTCTCTCGGAGATCGAGCCCGGCTCGACCTCCCCGGCGGCGGCGGCCGCCTCCGGGACGGCTCCGCCGGCGGCCGGCAAGACGCCCGCGCCGGCCCCGCCGCCCCCCAAGGACGGCGGCGGCTGATGAGCACTTCCTCGACGCGCGGGCTGTCGGAGTGGTTGCAGCTGATGCTCGCGGAAATCGCGGCCAAGCGCGCAGCGCGCGAGCGCGAGCGCGCCGAGGAAGCGCTGCGTCAGTCGGAACGCGGCGCCGCAGCGCAAGGCAGCGAGCGCCGCGGCGCTGCCGCACGCAGTTAAGTCACATCGTCGGACCGGTCGGGCGCGGGTGATTGCCCGACGCACCCCGACGCCCTGTGCTAGAGTCACTGCGGCAAGTCCCAAGAGGCGCTTGAGTGGCCGACAGCCCCGCGTCCGGCGTACAACTCCTACAACAAAGCCGCGACAGCCACGCGATTGAACGCGTGCCGACCGGAACCGCTGCTTTCGTAGGCCGTGCGCTCAAGGGCCCGGTCAATCAACCGCTCACGGTGCGCAGCTTCGCGGAGTTCCAGCAGCGCTTCGGCGGGCTGTGGCAGCCCGCCACGCTGTCGTATGCCGTCGAGCAGTTCTTCGACAACGGCGGCCGCGAGGCGCGCATCGTGCGCGTCGTCAACGGTGCCCGCCCGCCGACCATCACTCTGCCGGCGGCGGGCGGCGCTCTGCGGCTCATCGGGCTCAATCCCGGCTCGCGCGAGTACCTGCGCGCTTCGGTCGACTACGACGCGCTCGGCGCCGCCGAGCACGATCGCTTCAATCTCGTGGTGCAGCGGGTGCGGACTGCAGGTTCGGAGCTGGTCGAGGATCAGGAGATCCACCGGCGCGTCTCGATCACGCCCGGCAGCGCGCGTTTCGTGGCCGACGTACTGCTCGAATCGTGCCTGGTGCGCGTGCACGGCCCGGTTCCCGCGCGCCGCCCCGACCGCTCCGGGGGTGGTCCGGGCGGAGTCGTGGTGGGTTACACGCTTTCCAATCCCGACGGCGACGACGGCGCGCCGCTCACCGACTACGACGTGATCGGCTCGGCCGCCCGCGCCACCGGCCTGTTCGCGCTCGCGGGCGCGCCGCGCTTCAACCTGCTGTGCATTCCGCCGCTCGCGCGTGACCGCGACGTGGGGCTCTCCACGTTGCTGGTCGCGGCGCGGTTCTGCCACGACCATTGCGCG
>DASSQU010000046.1:0-4790 GCA_035702325.1 Steroidobacteraceae bacterium | reverse complement strand
CGCAGGATTCGCCGGTTGCGTAGAATCCGCGCTCTTTTTTGGGCGGCCGCCCCGGGGGCGGCCACCCGGGCCGGAACGAGAGCGATACGACCATGGTGACCATACGACTGACGCGCCGCGGAGGGCGCAACCAGCCCTTCTATCACGTCGTCGTGACCGACAGCCGCAAGCGTCCGGGTGGCCCGAGCCTCGAGCACGTCGGCTATTTCAACCCGATCGCGCGGCCGGGTGAGACGAAGCTCAGGCTCGATCTGCCGCGGATCGACTACTGGGTCGGGCAGGGCGCGCAGCCCTCCGACCGCGTGCGCTCGCTGGTGGCCTCCTACCGCAGCCAGGCGACGGCCTGAGCCCCGGGGGCTGCCACCCGCGCACCACTCGAGCGATGAGCCGCCGTGGCCTGGATCGAGCTCGGCCGTCTCGGCGCTCCGTACGGCGTTAAGGGCTGGGTACACGTCGACTCGTATACCGATCCCCCGCTGGGTCTGCTGCAATACCGGCAATGGGCCCTGCGGCTCGGCAGCGGGGCGCGGATCACGCGCCGCCTCGCCGCCGGGCGCGGCCACGGCGCGGGCCTGGTGGCGCAGCTCGAGGGCGTGACCGACCGCCGCCAGGCCGCGGCGCTCACCGGCGCGGTCATCGAGGTGCAGCGCGCGGCGCTCCCGCGCCCCGGGACGCACGAATACTACTGCGCGGACCTCGTCGGCCTGAGCGTTCGCAACCTCGAGGGCGTGGCGCTCGGGACGGTGAGTCACTTCGTCGACCCCCCCGGGGGCGCGGTCATGGTGACCCGCGAGGCAGGCGGACGCGAGCACTGGGTGCCCGCCGGCCCGAAGCACCTGCGCAAGGTCGATCTCGCCGCCGGCGTGATCGTGGTGGACTGGCCGGCGGAGCTGGAATAGAAGGCCCGATGAAGATCGAGGTGGTGACGCTCTTTCCGCGGATGATCGCCGGCGCGCTCGAGTTCGGCATCGTCGGGCGCGCCGTGCAGCGGGGGCTGCTCAGCGTCGGGACCGAGGATCCGCGCGCCCATACGCCGGACGCGCATCGGACGGTCGACGACCGCCCGTACGGGGGCGGACCCGGGATGGTGATGAAGCCCGAGCCGCTCATGGCGGCGATCCGCGCGGCGCACGCCCGGCTGCCGCCGGGGAGCCTGCGCATCTGCCTGTCGGCGCAGGGCGAGCTGTTCGGACAGGCCGAGGCCGCCGAGCTCGCCTCGCGTCCGGGCCTGCTGCTGATCGCCGGGCGCTACGAGGGGATCGACGAGCGGGTGATCGCCCGCGGCGCCGATCGCGAGCTCTCGGTCGGCGATTACGTGCTCTCGGGCGGCGAGCTGCCGGCGCTGGTGGTGATCGACGCCGTCGCGCGGCTGCTCCCGGGGGCGCTCGGCGACCAGCGCTCGAGCGGCGAGGATTCCTTCGTCGCGGGACTGCTCGAGGGGCCGCACTACACGCGGCCCGAGGTATTCGAGGGCCTGGCGGTGCCGCCGGTGCTATTGTCCGGCGATCATGCCGGCATCCGCCGCTGGCGGCTCGCGCAGGCGGTGAAGCGCACCTGGCGGCGCCGGCCCGATCTGATCGCCAGGAGCGGGCTCACGGGCGAAGCCCGGGCAGTGTTGCAGGAGCTGCTGGCCGCGGAAGCGGCCGGGAGCGAAGACCGAGGTGAGTTGAAATGAACAGGATCATCCAGGAACTCGACAAGCGGCGCATGACCCGCAAGGTGCCGGACTTCAGGCCCGGCGATACCGTGGTCGTGCAGGTGAAGGTGGTGGAGGGCGACCGCGAGCGCGTGCAGGCCTACGAAGGCGTGGTCATCGCGCGCAGCAACCGCGGGCTCAATTCCTCGTTCACGGTGCGCAAGATCTCGCACGGCGAGGGCGTGGAGCGCGTGTTCCAGACCTACAGCCCGGCGATCAGCGACATCACGGTAAAGCGCCGCGGCAGCGTGCGCCGCGCCAAGCTCTATTACCTGCGCGATCTCGCCGGCAAGGCGGCGAGGATCGAGGAGAAGATCTGACGATGCGCGCCGCACCGCGGCGGCGGGCCGCGCCCGCGCCCGAGGCTCTGCGCCCGTGAACGTCCGGCCGTTCTTCGCGGCGCTGTGGCGCGGCCTGGACGCGCTGCGCAAGGGGCTGCACCTCATCGTGCTGCTGGCGATCTTCGCGCTCGTGATCGGTGTGCTGCGCAGCGCCGTGCCGCACATTCCGGCGCGGGCGGCGCTGCTCATCGCGCCCGAAGGCGAGCTGGTCGAGCAGCTCTCGGGCGACCCGTTCGAGCGCGCCATCGAGCAGGCGCGCGGCGACGGGCACGCCGAGACGCTGCTCTGGGACCTGACCGACTCGATCCGGGCCGCGGCGGGCGATGCGCGCATCCCGGCGCTGGTGCTCGATCTCGACAAGCTCGATGAGGCGACTCAGCCGACGCTCGCCGAGCTCGCGCGCGCCCTGCGCGATTTTCGCGCCAGCGGCAAGCGCGTGATCGCCTACGGCACCGAGCTCACTCAGGAGCGTTACTACCTCGCGGCGCAGGCCGACGAGAGCTACCTCGATCCGATGGGCTTCGTGCTGATCCAGGGCTACGACCGCTATCCGATGTACCTGAAGGAGGCGCTCGACAAGCTCGGGGTCGACATCAACGTGTTCCGCGTCGGTGCGTTCAAGAGCGCGGTCGAGCCCCTGACGCGCACCAGCATGTCGCCCGAGGACCGCGAGGAGAGCCGCGCCTATCTGGGCGCGCTGTGGAACAGTTATCAGGAGGCGGTGACGCGCGCACGCAAGCTCGCGCCGGACGCGGTGGCGAACTATGTCACCGCACTCGCGCAGACGGTGCCCGCGGCCGGCGGCAACGCCCCGGCGGTGGCGCTGCGGGCCGGGCTGGTGACGGGCATCAAGACGCGGCTCGAGGTCGAGCAGCGGGTGATCGCGCTCGCGGGGCGCGATCCGGCCACCGGCTCGTTCCGCTCGGTCTCGGTGGGCGACTACGTGCGCTACGCGCACGCCGAGCAGAAGCTGCACGCGCGCGGCAAGGCGCGCGTCGGGGTGATCGTCGCGCAGGGGGACATTCTCGACGGCGACCAGCCTCCCGGCACCGTGGGCGCCGACTCGATGTCACGGCTGATCCGCCAGGCGCGGCTCGATCCGGACGTCAAGGCGGTGGTGCTGCGCGTCGACAGCCCCGGCGGCAGCGTGCTCGCCTCGGAGGAGATCTACCGCGAGCTGGTCGCGCTGCGCACGGCCGGCAAGCCGCTCGTCGTCTCGATGAGCGGCTATGCCGCCTCGGGCGCCTACTACATCTCGGCGCCCGCTGACGAGATCTGGGCGAGCCCGGCGACGCTCACCGGCTCGATCGGCATCTTCGCTGTCATACCGACTTTCGACCGCACGCTCGGCAAGCTCGGCGTGAGCGTCGACGGCGTCGGCACCACGCCGCTCTCCGGGGAGCTGCGGCTCGACCGCCCGCTCGGTGCCGAGGTGCGCGCGCTGGTGCAGTCGCAGATCACCCGCGGCTACGACGAGTTCCTGGAGCGCGTCTCGAGCGGCCGCCGCAAGACCCGCGAGCAGGTCGACGCGATCGCGCAGGGGCGCGTGTGGGCCGGCGCGGATGCGCAGCGCCTGGGTCTCGTCGATCATCTGGGCTCGTTCGACGATGCGGTCAAGGCGGCCGCGCACCGCGCCAGGCTCACCTCTTACGCCACCGAATTCCTCGAGCCCGAGCTCACCTGGGTGCAGCAGCTCGCGCTCGACCTGCGCAGCCGTATCGCGCGCGCCGTCCTCGGCGCCGGTACGCAGCCGCTCGCCCTCGAGCGCCTCGCCCGGCGGCTCGATCCGCTCACCCGCGAGGTCGCGCGCCTCGGCCGCCTCGGCGCGGGCCCGGACCGGCTGTACGCGTACTGCTTCTGCGAACTACGGTAACAACCGGCCGGTCGTGCGCCGGCAAAGCCCACGCGTCTTGCCGGCGGGCTCGCAGGAGTTGAGCGGCCGGCCTGCGCGCCGCGCCGCAGGCCCGGCGCGCCAATCTACAAGGTCGACCAGTCGAGGATGACCTTGCCGGACTTCCCGGACCCCATGGTCCTGAAGCCCTGCTCGTACTCCTGGATCGGGAAGTGGTGGGTGATGATCGGCTCCAGCCTGAGGCCGCTCTGCAGCAGGCTCGACATCTTGTACCAGGTCTCGAACATCTCCCGGCCGTAGATGCCCTTGAGCGTCAGGCCCTTGAAGATCACCTGATTCCAGTCGATGGCCGTCTCCGCGGGCGGGATGCCGAGGATCGCGATCGAGCCGCCGTGGTGCATGGTGCGCAGCATCTCGCGCAACGCCGCCGCGTTGCCCGACATCTCCAGGCCGACGTCGAAGCCCTCCTGCATGCCGAGCTCCTTCATGGTCGCATCGAGCGACTCACGCTGCACGTTGATGGCACGGCTCGCGCCCATGCGCCGCGCGAGCTCGAGGCGGTAGTCGTTGACGTCGGTGATGACCACGTGCCGCGCGCCGGTGAAGCGCGCCACCGCCGTGGCCATGATGCCGATCGGCCCGGCGCCGGTGATCAGCACGTCCTCGCCCACCACGGTGAAGGCGAGCGCCGTGGGGGTGGCGTTGCCGAACGGATCGAGGATGGCGGCGATGTCGTCGGGGATGGAGTCGGGGAGCTTGAAGGTGTTGGCGGCGGGGATCACCAGGTACTCGGCGAAGGCTCCCGGGCGGTTCACCCCGACACCGACCGTGTTGCGGCACAGGTGGCGGCGGCCGGCGCGGCAGTTGCGGCAGTAGCCGCAGGTGATGTGGCCTTCGCCGG
>DASSQU010000045.1:0-2253 GCA_035702325.1 Steroidobacteraceae bacterium | reverse complement strand
CGGTGGCGATCGCGGTGAGTCGCCCTCGTTCAGGGAGACCATGCGGTTCCTGTGGCAGCAGCGCTCGGCGGTGCACGTCATGGCCGGGACGGCGGTGTGCGCCTTGTGGGGCTGGGGGCTCATGTTCTGGACCCCGGCGTTCCTGCAGCGCACCTATCACATGACGGTGGGCGAAGCCGCGGCCGTGACGCAGAACATGCACCTGTGGGGCGGAGGCATCGCCACGCTGCTCACCGGCTTCCTCATGGCTCACGGCAGCATGAGCAACGCGCGCCGCATCGTGTGGCTGCTCGCGGCGGGCATCGGCATCGCGACGGTGGCCTCGGGCGTCGTGTACTACACCCGCGACCTGGGCGTAGCCAAGGCGATGCTGTGGATCTTCATCCCGTCGATCTATTTCTACATCGGCCCGGGCTTCGGGCTGCTCAACAACCTGGCACAGTGCCGCATGCGGGCGATGTTCTGCGCGATGGTGCTGTTCCTCGCCAACCTCGGCAATCTGGTCATCGCGCCGCCGCTGATCGGGGGCTTGAGCGACTGGTTCGCGCCGCATCACGTGCCGAGCGCCGACTCGCTGCGGCTCGCGATGCTGTGTCTCGTGCCGACGGGCTTTTGGGCCACCGCACACCTGTATCTCGCGGCGCGGGATATCGTCGCAGACGAGCAGCGCGCACGGGCTTAGCCGGGTGAGCCCGGGTTCCCCGGGCGCGCTGCCGGCTCGCCGCTCCAGTCGACCGGGTCGACGACCGGCACGAGCGCGAGCCACGCGAGCAGCCCGAGGAGCGCCACGCCGCCCGTGACCCACAAGGCGAGCGTGTAGTGGCCGCCATCGTGCTGCACCAGGTAGCCGGTGACGCTCGGCGCCAGAATGCCTGCGGTATTGCTGATCGCGTTCTGCGTGCCCATCCACCGCCCGGTCGCGAGCGGACCGGCGAAGCGCTGCGTCAGCGCGCCGACCGCCGGCGAGTTGAGGCCATCGGCGAGTCCGGTCGCGAGCAGCAGCACCGCGCCCGCTGCGGCGCCCGCACCGCTCAAGCCGAGCAGGCACAGACCGACTCCGGCCGCGCTGAGCGACAGCGCACTCTTGTAGGCCAGGCTCGGAGCCGCGCCGCGGCGGATCCACGCGTCCAGCAGCCAGCCGCTGGCGGCGATGCTGGCTGCATCCACGACGTAGATCAGGCTCTGGACGTCCTTCATCGACGCGAGCGACAGCCCTCGCTCGTGCACCAGATAGAGCGGTACCCAGGTGAACACGAAATAAAAGGCGTAGTTCGAGCAGAAATTGCCGAGCACCGTGCCCCACAGCGCCCGCTGGCGCAGGATGTCGCCGAGCCTCGGGCGGGCGGCGGCGCCGGCGTCCCCGAACCTGACCGGCGGCCGCCCGCGCAGCTGTCCGGACCAGGGAAGGAGCCACAGGAGCGATGCGAGTCCGAGCGCCATGAACATCGCCCGCCAGCCGTAGCGGATCATGACCCAGCCGCCCAGGTAGGCGCCGAGCGCCGGACCGATGACGCTGCCGAGCTGCATGATGGCGGTGGCGCGCGCGCGATGCTCGTCCCCGACGCTCCGGGAGATGAGCGCGAATCCGCTCGGGTAGCACACCGATTCGCCGACGCCCATCACGAGCCGCAGCGCCACCAGCCCGGCAATGCCGGCCGACAGCCCTGCAAGAAACGTCGCGACCGACCAGAGTGTGAAGCCCGCGGCGAGCACGCGCGCGGCGCCGACATGATCGACCAGCCAGCCCATGAGGGGCTGCGAGAGGACGTAGCTGAAGAAGAACGCCGACAGCAGCAGCCCCAGCTCGAAGGGCGCGAGGTGAAATTCGCTCTCGATGAGCGGTGCCGCCGTCGAAATCGTGCCGCGGTCGACGTAGTTGATGAGCAGCGCCGCGCCGAGCAGCGCCGCCAGCGCGAACGGAAACCGGGCGGGCGCCGCCGGCGGGCGCGCTGCGGAAAGCACCGTGACGGGGGCGGTCCGGGAGCGGCCTGCGCTAGCGGGCCGCGACCGGCTTCGCGCCCTTCTGGTCGGGGACCAGCACCTCGGCGGTGAGCTGCGTGCCGCCGGGACTCAGCTGGTGCGGCACGCAGTTGGAGCGGTAGCGGACGTTGCGCGTGGTGAACAGCGGCAGGATGCGCTGCTTGATCTGCTCGAGGAGCTCGCAGTCCCCGGCCTGCCAGACCGGGTCCCGGTCGAGCCGCACCTCGACCGGCTGCCAGTGCGCCGGCACGCTGGCGGCATCGGCGGTGGTGC
>DASSQU010000044.1:0-8176 GCA_035702325.1 Steroidobacteraceae bacterium | reverse complement strand
CTGCAGCCCTTCGCTGACGATGCCACGGTGGCGGCGCTCACGGTGACGGACCGCTCCGGCAGGGCGCTGTATCGCTGGCAGCGTCCGGGCACACCGGCCGCGGGCGGGCTGAGCGCGGCAGCGGCGGCGCCGGTACAGCTGCCGGCGGACAACGGCCCCGGTGCCGCGGCGCCGGCGACGCTCGCGACGCTGCGCGTCACCCTCGCGCAGACGGCGCCGGTGCCGGCCGTCAGCCTGAGCGGCCGGCTCGCGGCGGCGAGTGCAGCGCACGAGTGGCTCACCGGCTGGCTGGCGCTCGCGCTCGCGCTCGCCGGCGCACTCGCCGCCGCCGTCATCACCTGGCGCATGGTGCGCGAGCTCGGACGTCCGGTCGACTCGCTCATCCGCAGTGCCGACCGCATCGGGCTCGGCGACTACTCGCGGCCGGTGGAAGTCGGCGGGCGCGATGCGCTCGCCGGGCTCGAGCAGGCGCTCGAGCGCATGCGGGGGCGGCTGCGGCAGTCGACCATCAACAAGAACTACCTGCACAGCGTGCTCAACAGCATGACCGATGCGGTGTTCGTCACCTCCCCCGACGGCGTCATCAAGCTGGCGAACTCCGCCGCCTGCAAGCTGCTCGGCTTCGCCGAGGAGGAGTTGCTCGGACGCAGCATCCTCACCCTGCTGGAGGAGCGCGAGCGCGCCGAGTTCGACCTGCTGCGGGCGGCGCAGGAGACGCGCGAGACGGTGGTGCGCACCCGCAGCGGCCAGACGATCCCGGTGTCCTTCACCGGCTCGGCGATCGACAGCGACGATCCGCAGTTTCAGGGCAACATCTTCGTGGCGCGCAACATCACCGACCGCAAGCGCGCCGAGCGCCGCATCCGCTATCTCGCCCGCTACGACGCGCTCACCAAGCTACCGAACCGCATGCAGTTCCATCACGTGCTGCAGCAGACCATCGCGCGCGCGCTGCGCTCGGGCCAGGTGGTGGCGGTGCTGTACCTCGACATGGACCGCTTCAAGGAGGTCAACGACACCTTCGGCCACGGCGCCGGCGACCGCGTGCTCGAGGTGCTGGCCGAGCGCCTGGTGCGCTCGGTGCCCAAGGAGACCGTGGTCGGCCGGCTCGCCGGGGACGAGTTCGCGCTGTTCGTCGACGGCCTGCCGGCCGACAGCGACAACCGCGGTCCGATCGCGCAGCTCGCGCGGACGATCCTCACCGAGATCTGCCGGCCGTTCCAGCTGAACGAGCACGAGGTGTTCCTGACGGCGAGCATCGGTGTCGCCTTCTGCCCGCGCGATGCCGAGAACGTCATCGATCTCATCCGCAACGCCGACGCCGCCATGTATTACTCCAAGCAGAACGGCGGCAACACCTTCGCGTTCTACTCTCCGGAGATGAACGCGGCCGCAGTCGAGCGGCTGATGCTCAAGAGCAAGCTGCGCCGGGCGCTGGAGCGCGACGAGCTCGAGATCCGCTACCAGCCCAAGGTGGACCTGCGCAGCGGGCGCATCATCGGCGCGGAGGCGCTGCTGCGCTGGCGCCTGCCCGGGCACGGCGACATTCCGCCCTCGCAGTTCATACCGCTCGCCGAGGAGACCAACCTGATCCTCGACATCGGCGAGTGGGTGCTGAACCGCGTGTGCATGGATTACCGCCACATGCAGAGCGAGGGCGGCGACCCGGGGCGCATCTCGCTCAACCTGTCACTCAAGCAGCTGCGGCAGGCGAGCTTCATCCTGCGCTGCCGCTCGGTGTTCCGCCGTCACGGCGTGTCGCCGACCGCCTTCGAGCTGGAGATCACCGAGACCACGCTGATGGCGGATGCGCAGCGCACCGTGCGGCTGCTCGACGAGCTGTTCGCCATGGGACTGCACCTGTCGATCGACGACTTCGGCACCGGCTATTCCTCGCTCTCGGCGCTGCAGCAGTTCCCGATCGGCACGCTCAAGATCGACCAGTCGTTCGTGCGCGACGCGAGCGAGGACGCGGGCGATGCCACCATCGTGCGCACCATCATCGAGATGGGGCGCAGCCTCGGGATGGAGGTGATCGCCGAGGGCGTCGAGTCCTATGCCCAGCTCGAGTTCCTGCGCAAGAACGCCTGCCTGTATGCGCAGGGGCGGCTGTTCGGCGAGCCGTGCACCGCCGCCGATCTGCTGGCGCTGCTCACCACCCAGGCCGCCGGCCGCCTGCCCTTCGCCCACCTGCTGCGCCGCGCCGAGGCGGCCGCGCCGCGCACCGCCTGAAGCCGCGCGGCGCGTTGGCCGTCAGTGCTCCGGCGCCGCCTCACGGTCGGCGCGCACCGCTTCCGCCGCCTGACGCGCCAGCGACCCGAGCGCCGCCCCGCTCGCGCGCTGGAAGGCCGTGACCACCGCCCCCAGGCGATCCTCACCGGCCGGCGCGCTGCCGCGCGCGACGAAGCTCGCGAGCACCCGGTGCCCGGCGCTGCGGCCGAGCGTGCAGTCGAATACCACCTCGACCTCGGGCGCGGCGGACCCGGTGGCGTAGTCGGCCTCGAAGCGGCGCACCGTGATCTCGAGCAGGTACTCGGACGGGAAAGCGCTGCCCGAGTCCTCGACGGCGGGCCATTCGCCCGAGGCGCGCAGAGTCTGCACCGCGAGCGCCTCGACCAGCTCCGGCAGCGGTGCCGCCCAGCGGCTCGCGGCGTAGAAGTTCATGCGATGGTCGGGTTGCACCAGCATGATGTGCGCGCCGTCGAGCCCGGGAGCGGCGAGCGGGTGCGCCACCCGCACCGAGGCGCTCGCGGGCAGCGCGCCCGCGCCGTCCGGTGCGCCCGCTGCCGAGACGACGCCGGTACTCGCCGCGCCGGGAGCCCGCAGCAGGTAGACCTGCTCCGGGACCGCGTTGCTGCGGAACAGGCCGGAACAGCCGGCGGTGGCGAGCGCCGCCGCCGCGAGCAAGCCCGCGAGCAGCACCCGCCGCGGGCTCACCGCCGCACCTCCACGCCGCGCTGCGGCGGCTGGTAGAGCAGCTGCGTGGGATTCTCGCGCAGGCTGTCGGAGAGCTCGCGGATGTCGTGGGCGGCGGCCCGGCCCTCGCGCGCGAAACGCTCGATCTCCGGCAGACCGTCGCGGATGAACGAGCGCACGTCCTGGCGATTCTCGCTGATCACCCGATCGAGCTGCGTGGTCGCGCTGGCGAGGTTGTCGGCGATCGTATGCATGCGCTGCGCGGTGGCACGCACCTCCGGCTGCACCGCATCGAGCACCGCGTGCGCGCTGCGTGCCGAGGCGGACAGCTCCGAGCTCGCACCGCGCAGCTCGGCGATCAGCGCGTCGAGATCGTGCAGCGTGTGCGGCAGAGCGTTGCTGGCCTTGTCGAAGTTGCGCACCGCGGAGGCGACCGCCGCCAGGTTCTGGTCGCTCAGCAGGTGGTTGGCCCGCTCTACCACCTCGCCCGCAGCCGCCACCAGTTCCGGCAGGCTGGAGAGGAACACGTCGAAGCGCGACGGCGCCGCGCGGATCACCGGGTACTTGAGGCTCGCCACCGACGGACCTGGCGCTTTGTCGCTCGGCTCCTCGCTCAGGTCGATGTACAACAGACCGGTCACCCCCTGCAGCTGCAGTTGCGCCACGGTGTGTTCCGACACCGGGGTGGTGGCGTCGATGTCGACGATGACCTCGACGCGGCGCGAGTCGCGCGGGTCGATGCGCATTTCGGCCACGCGTCCCACGCCGACGCCCAGGTAGCGCACCGCGGCGCCCTTGTCGAGACCGCTGACACTGCCGGTGAAATAGATCTCGTAGCGGCGGTAGTTGCGGTGCTCGCGGGTGTCGGAATACCAGTATACGAACAGCGTGCCGAGCAGTGCCACGATCAGCACGAAGGCGCCGACCGCGGCGTAGTTGGCCTCACGCTCCATGCGCGCCTCCGAGGCGGGCGCGGGCCCGCTCGCCGTGGAAGTAGGCCTGGATCCACGGGTGGGGGTGGTCGACGATGCGCTCCAGGGTGTCCGATTCCATACGGCGCTCCACGATCACCCCGACACGATTGCAGGTACGGAAGATGCTGTCCAGATCGTGGGTGATCATGACGATGGTGAGCCGCAGATGCCGCTGCAGGTACAGCACCAGCTCGTCGAACGCCGCGGCGCTCACCGGGTCGAGTCCCGAGGTGGGCTCGTCGAGAAACAGCAGCCGCGGGTCGAGTGCCAGGGCGCGAGCCACGGCGGCGCGCTTCACCATGCCCCCGGAGAGCTGCGCCGGGTACTTGCCGGCCGCATCGCCGGGGAGGCCGACCAGGCGGACCTTGAGCAGCGCCAGCTCCCTGAGCGCCTCGCGGGAAAGCTCCAGGTGCTCGATCATCGGCAGCTGCACGTTCTCGAGCACCGTCAGCCCGGAGTAGAGCGCCCCCTGCTGGAAGGCGACCCCGTAGCCCGCCTTGATCGGGCGCAGCTGCGCCTCGCTCAAGCGGGTGATGTCCCGCCCGCCGATGCGCACCACCCCCGCCTGCGGGCGCTGCAGGCCGAGGATCGTGCGCAGCAGCACCGACTTGCCGGAGCCCGAGCCGCCGACGATGCCGAACACCTCGTCGGCGCCGACCTGCATGTCGAGTCCGTCGTGCACCACCTGGCTGCCGAAGCGGTTGACCAGGCCCTGCACTTCCACCGCCGGCTGCATCAGACGTTCATCTCCATGAACAGCACCGCGAACAGCGCATCGGCAAGGATCACCAGGAAGATCGCCTGCACCACCGCGACGGTGGTGAGGCGCCCGAGCTCGCGCGCCGAGCCGCGCACCTGCATGCCGCGGTAGCAGCCGGCCATGCTGATGAGCACCGCGAACACCGGGGCCTTGATCAGCCCCACCCAGAAGGTGGTGGGCGAGATCGCAACCGCGACGCGGTTCGCGTACTGGGTGAGCGGCATGTCGAGCAGGTAGCGGCACAGCAGCGCCCCGCCGGTGAGCCCGATGAGGTCGGCGACGACGGTGAGCAGCGGCACGGCTATGGTGAGGCCCAGCACCCGGGGCAGCACCAGCAGCTCGATGGGATCCGCCGCGGTGGCGGTGAGGGCATCCACTTCCTCGTTGAGCTTCATCGAGCCGAGCTCGGCGGCGAAGGAGCTGCCCGAACGGCCGGCCACGATGATGGCGGTGAGCAGCACGCCGAGCTCGCGCAGCACCCCGATAGTCACCAGGTCGACGACGTAGATGTCGGCGCCGAGCCCGCGCAGCTGCTGCGCGCTCATGTAGGCGATGATGACGCTGATGAGGAAGGCGATCAGCGCGACGATCGGCATGGCCGTGATCCCGGTTTCGTACACGTGCCGGGCAATCGAGACCGGACGCAGCCGCCGTGGACGCATGAGTCCCGCGAGCAGCGCCACCGTCACCCGGCCGACGAACGCGAGGCCGCGCAGCAGGTCGCGTCCGGTGCCGACCGTGCGGCGGCCGATCACGGTGAGCGGATCGGCCTCCGCGCCCGCCGCCGGCGGGGTTCCCGACGCGCTGGTCTGTTCCTCGAGTGTCACCTCGACCAGGCGCAGCTGGTCGGGCGGGGCGCCGGCGAAGGCGACTTCCGCGCCGGCGCGCCGTGCGCGCCGCAGGAAGGCCCGCAGCGCCCAGGCGCCGGTGAGGTCGAGAGTGCCGAGGCGCCCGGTCGCGACACCGATGCGGTGCACCGCAGCAACGTCGATGGCACCGAGCGCCGCCTCGATGGCGGGGAGCTGCCGCGCGTCCCAGTCGCCCGTCAGCTCGAGCTCCAGGCCCTCGTCGGTGTGGCGGACCTCGACCGGCATGGGCGCCGCTGAGAGCCCCGCGCCGTTCAGCGCTTGGCGTGCAGGTGCGCCTCGAGGAACCAGAGCTGCTTGTCGTTCTCGCGCGAGATGCCCGTGAGGAGGTCCGCGGTGTCGGCATCGCCGAGCCGACCCGAGCTCTCGATCGCTCCGCGCACCCGGGCGCCGAAGTCGGCGAGCGCCGCCGACAGCGCATCGACGTGTGCCAGCCCCTCGGAGATATCGTCCGGGTAGGCCTTGAGGCTGGTGGCGCGCGCCGCCGCGACGAGCGTACCGTGGGCGACGCCGCCGAGCGCGGTGATGCGCTCGGCGAGCGCATCGACGTGCTCCTCGACACTCTCGGCGACCTTGTCGAACAGCTCGTGCAGCGCAATGAAGCTCGGGCCCTTGACGTTCCAGTGGGCGTGCTTGGCCTGTGCGCCGAGATCGATCGCGTCCGCGAGGCGCGCGTTGAGCAGCTCGATCACCTTGCTGCGGGTGTTGGCCGGCAGATCGTTCCTGGTATCGAACATGGGGGTCTCCTTCGCTGGCCGTTGGTTCGCGGTACGGCTCATTTAAGCATCGGCGCGCGCCGGCGCGCCAATCGCCTGTGCGGATCGCGATGATAAGCGCGATCTATCGCCGCAGCGAGAAAATCGCTATCCCGCCGCTGTGCTCAGGTATCGTCCCGGTAACGGCGGATGCGGGTCGCCGCATAGGCGAGCGCCGCAGCGGCGAGCACGCCCAGCCACAGATCGGCGTCGGTAAAGGCCGCGCCCCAGTGCAGCGTGTCGAGCAGCGTGCCGACCGGCCGCAGGTCGTCGAAATGACCGACGATGTGCCCGTGCGAGAGCGCGAGCGTGCCCCAGATGCCGAAAGTGCGGTAGCGGATGAAGCCGCCGATGTAGTGGGTTCCGAGAGCGATGCGCTCGAGGAGCGGTGCCAGCAGCAGCGGCAGGCTGGCCCAGAGCAGCGGGCTGCGCCGCGCCCAGGCCGACACCAGCAGCAGGTATGCGGCGGCCGGCGCGTACCACAGCATGGCGAGCACCAGGGTGGAGAGCATCGCGGCCTCGGTCCGCAGCCACTCGCGCGTGTCCCAGGTGAGCACGTGCGGCACGCTGCCGAGCGCCACGCGCAGCGCCACGATCACGCTGAACAGCAGGTGAAAGACCAGCGCCAGCACGAACACCGCCACCGGCACCACCACCACCGCCACCAGCAGCTTCGACAGCACGGTGTAGCCGTCGGACACCGGCAGCGACTTCCAGAAGAGAATGCTGCGGTCCTTGCGCTCGGCGTACAGGCAATCGGTGAGGTAGTAGGCGACGCAGCAGACCATCACCAGGTACAGCGGCACCGACAGGCCCCACTGCACTATGGTGGCGAGCGCCATCTGCTGCGCCGGCCCCAGCACGCCGTCGAGTCCGTGCATGTTCCGCTCGCGGTCCACGTCCCAGCCGACGTGACCGAAGAGCGCGCCGAGCGCCAGCACCGCGGCGACCGCGAGCGGTGCGATCCACAGTGCGCGGTTTTCCCACAGCTCGCGGCGCACCAGCATCAGGAGCACGCCGGCGGGAGCGAGCGAGGCAGGGGCGGCGCTGCGCGGCGCCTCGCCCGCGGAGTCGAGCGTGGCGTTCATGTGCCGGCACTCCCCTGCATCTTGGCGACGAACAGGTCGGCGATGGTCGGCGTGCGCAGCTCCCCGAGGCTCGCGAGCTCGGCGGGCGAGCGCCCCTCGAAGAACATCGCCACCCGGCCGAAGACCTCGCGCTCGTAGAAGGGCCGCAGCGCACGCGCCTGCGAGGCGCGTTCCGCGCTGAGCGTCAGCTGCTGGTAGCGGGCGCCGAGGTCCTCGACCGAGGCGCTGAGCGCGACCTTGCCGCGGTTGATGAAAATCACGTCGGTGAACAGCTGCTCGACCTCCTCCACCTGGTGAGTGGTGAGCAGGATGGTGCGCTGCTTGTCGAAGTAGTCGTTGAGCAGCGTATCGTAGAACTGGCGCCGGTACAGCAGGTCGAGCCCGAGCGTCGGCTCGTCGAGCACCAGCAGTCGCGCGTCGATCGCCAGAATCAGGGCGAGATGCAGCTGCGTCACCATGCCCTTGGAGAGCTGGCCGACGCGGCTCGAGCGTCGTATGTCGGTCCTGCCGAGGAAGCGCTCGGCGATGGCGCGGTCGAAACGCGGGTGTACCCCCGCGACGAAGTCGAGCGCCTGGGCGACCCGCAGCCAGCGCGGCAGCACGGCCACGTCCGCCATGAAGCACACCTCGCGCATCAGCGTGTCGCGCTGCGAGCGCGGATCGAGCCCGAGCACGCGCAGCTCGCCGGCGAAGGAGGTGAGCCCGAGGATCGCCTTGAGCGCGGTGGTCTTGCCGGCCCCGTTCGGGCCGATGAGCCCGACGATCCGGCCGGGCTCGACGCTGAAGCTGACCCCGTCGAGGGCGCGCGTCGCGCCGA
>DASSQU010000043.1:0-3058 GCA_035702325.1 Steroidobacteraceae bacterium | reverse complement strand
GTAGCGCGCTGGAATGACGACCCGGAACACCGCCGCCTCTCAGCGCTCGAGCAGCGGATCGTCGGCGCTCAGCTGGCGCGCCTCCTCCTCGAGCATCACCGGCACGCCGTCGCGGATCGGATAGGCGAGACGGTCCATGCGGCACACCAGCAGCTGCGCCTCGCGCTGGTACTTGAGGGTTCCCTTGCACACCGGGCAGGCCAGTATCTCCAGCAGTCGGGCATCCATCGGCGTACTCAACCTCCGGCGCCTGTGCGCAGTTTGCCGAGCAGGCGCGCGCGCAGCTCGCGCGCGTCGCCCTCGCTGAAGTGCGCGCTCACCGGCACGCACCACAGTCCCGGTGAGGCGAACGGCGTGCATTTTACGGCATCCTTCTCGGTCATGAGCACCGGCAGCTCGTCGCCGAATTCGAGCTCGCGCGCCGTGAAGGGATGATGGTCCGGAAAGGCATGCGTGCGCAGCTCGATGCCGTGCGCGGCGAGCTCGGCGAAGAAGCGCTGCGGGTTGCCGATGCCGGCCACGGCGTGCACGCGCCGCCCGCGGAATGCCTCCAGCGGGACCGCGGCCCCGTGGCCGTCGAGCCGCACCGCCGACTGCGCCACCAGGCTCATGCGCAGCGCAGCCGCACGCACCGGCGCGGCGATCGAGTGATGCGCGGGCTCGCCGTTGATCACCACCGCGTCGGCGCCGCCGAGCGTGGTGAGCGGCTCGCGCAGCGGTCCGGCGGGCAGCAGCCGGCCGTTGCCGAAGCCGCGCGCGCCGTCGATCACCACGATGGCGCAGTCGCGCGGCAGGCGCAGGTGCTGCAGCCCGTCGTCGGCGAGGATCACCTGCGCGCCGCGCGCGATCAGCGTGCGTGCGGCCGCGACGCGGTCCGCGGCCACCATGGTCGGGCAGCCGGTGCGGCGCGCGAGCAGCACGGCCTCGTCGCCCACGTCGCGCCAGTCCGAGTCGGCGTGCACGCTGCGCGCGCCGCCGCTGCGCCGGCCGTAGCCGCGCGACACGATGCCCACCCTGAGCCGCTCGGCGGTGAGCTGCTGCGCCACCCACACGGCGAGCGGCGTCTTGCCGGTGCCGCCCACGGTGAGGTTGCCGACCACGACCACCGGCTGGCCGAGGGGCCGCGCCCGCAGCCAGCCGCGGCGGTACAGTCCGCGGCGCCCGGCAGTCACCCCCCCGTAGAGCCGCGCCAGCGGCTCGAGCAGTGCAGCCGCCGCACTGTCGCCGTACCACAGTCGCTCGAGCTGCACCCGCATGGTCGCGCGACCCGTCAGTCCGAGAACTGCAGGCGATGGAGCTGCGCGTACAGTCCGCCCTGCGCCAGCAGCTCACGGTGCGTGCCCTGCTCGACGATCGCCCCTGCGTCCAGCACGATGATGCGGTCGGCCTGCTCGACGGTCGAGAGGCGGTGCGCGATGACGAAGGTGGTGCGATCGCGCAGCAGTTCCCCGAGCGCCGCCTGGATGTGCCGTTCCGACTCGGTGTCGAGCGCCGAAGTCGCCTCATCCAGGATCAGGATGGGCGCGTCCTTGAGCAGCGCACGTGCGATGGCGATGCGCTGGCGCTGGCCGCCCGAGAGCAGCACACCGGCCTCCCCGACCAGCGTGTCGAGGCCCGCGGGCTGGCTGCGGATGAACTCCGCCAGATGCGCCGCCTCCGCGGCGCGCGCGATCGTCTCGGGCGGCACGGCCCGCCCGAAGGCGATGTTGTTGCGGACGGTGTCGTCGAACAGCACCACGTCCTGGCTCACCACCGCGATCTGCTCGCGCAGGCTCGCGAGCTCGTAGTCGCGCACGTCGACGCCGTCGATGCGCACGCTGCCCGCGACCGCGTCGTAGAAGCGCGGCAGCAGATTCACCAGTGTGGACTTGCCGCTGCCCGAGCGGCCGACGATGGCGAGCGTCTCGCCGGGACGCACCGCCAGCGACACCTCGCGCAGCGCCGCGGCGCGCCGTCCGCCCTCCCCCGGCGGGGCGGTGCCGTAGGAGAACGACACCCGCTCGAACTCCACCGCGCCGCGCACGCGCGCCGCGCGCCGCGTGCCGCCCTGCGGCTCGGCGGGCTCATCGAGCAGCTCGAACAGGCTCTGGCCGCCGGCGATCCCCTGCTGCAGGGGGCCCGCGACCCCCACCAGGTCGCGCAGCGGCTGCGCGAGGCTCACCCGCGCGGTGAAGAAGCCGAGCAGGTCGCCCATGCTGGTGCGGCCGTGCACCGCATCGGCGATGGCAATCGACAGCACCACCGCCAGGCCGATGGCGGTGAGCAGCTGCACCGTCGGATTCGACAGCCCCTTGGTGAGGATCAGCTTCATGTTGGAGCGGCGGTTGTGCTCGTTGACCGCATCGAACTGGCGCCCGAGGTGCGCCTGGGCGTTGTAGACCTTGATGAGCCGCGGCGCCTCGAAGCTCTCCTTGGCGACGCGCGTGACGTCGCCCATGGAATCCTGGATGCGGCGGCTGTAACGGCGGAAGTGCCGGTTGATCACCGTCACCAGCCAGCCGACCAGCGGCCCCATGACGAGCGCGAGCAGCGCGAGGCGCGCATTCAGCCACAGCAGGAAGCCGATGGAGGCGAGGATCGTGAGCGTGGTGCGTACCACCACGATCACCGAGTCGGTGGTTGCCTGGCCGATCTGCTCGGTGTTGTAGGTGAGCCGCGAGAGCAGCATGGCCGAGGAATTGCGGTCGAAGAAGCCGATGGGGAGCTCGAGGATGCGGTGGAACACCTGGCCGCGCAGCCGGCTCACGATCTGCCGCCCGACGTAGCCCATGAAGTAGATCTGGGTGAAGTCGCCGATGCCGCGCAGCAGGAACAACCCGACCACCGCCAGCGGCACCCACACGATGGTGCGCGGATCGTGGTGCGTGAAGGTGCCGTCGCCGAATTTCTTGGCGAGCAGCGCGAAGCTCGCCATGGTGGCCGAGTAAAGCACGCCACCGAGGATCCCGACCAGGAAGCGGCCGCGGTGCGGCCGCAGGTAGCCGAGCAGGCGGCGGTAGGTGCCGAGCGCGCCGGCGCGCAGCTCGCGGGGGGGCGCACGGTTCAAGGCTTGCCTGCC
>DASSQU010000042.1:0-5946 GCA_035702325.1 Steroidobacteraceae bacterium | reverse complement strand
CTTCCAGTCGAGCTGCGCGTACTGCCCGGCGAAGAGCCGCTGGTCGTCGAGCGTGCCGGTCTCGTTCACCGGCAGCGCCGCGGTCGGCGGCGGCAGCACCGAGCCGTCGAGCGGAACCGTATAGGCATCAGTGCCGTTGAGCGTCGTCTGCACTGCGCGCCCCCAGAGCGCATCCGCCCCGATCACCAGCGTGGCCTCGGAGCTCAGCCGGTGGGTCAGGTGGCTGTCGAGATAGCCGTCACCGATGAAGCGGCGCTGGTTCTGGGTGTCGGCGGCACCGCTGAGATCGGGATGCAGGAAGGCGCGGATGTCTGTCACGTCGGACCAGGCGTAGGAGAGCAGCGTCTCCCACGGTCCCCAGGCGGTCGGGCGCGAATACCCGAGGGTGAGCCGGTATTTGTCCTCGTCGATGCGCGCATCCGCCGGATTGAAGTTGGCGTTGACCGGGGTGAGCGCGGTCAGCGCCGTGCCGCTGCGTATCACGGGGCTCGGCGGCGTGGCGCGCACGCTGCTCGCGTCGGCGTCGATGCGCAGTGCTCCGGCGCCGAGATCGAGGGCGCCGCGGTAGAGTGCCGAGCGGCGCTCCACCCGCTCGCGACCGTCGGCGAAACCGAGTTTCTCACCGTCGACCGCCAGGGACTCGCGGTAGCGGCCGGCCGCGGGCAGCGCGAGCGCCGCGGAGCCGCGCCACGAGCCGTAGCTGCCGTAGGCGAGGTCTGCCTCGTCGGAAGCCTCGCCCGCCGGATAGTGAATCACGTTCACGACGCCGACGAACGAGGTGGTGCCGTACATGACGGGCGCTGCGCCCTTCAGCACCTCGACGCGCTCGGCGTCGGTGAAATCGAGCGTGGTGACCGCCGGATTGAAGGCCCCGCCCGAGGGAACCTCGTCGACCACCAGCAGGAAGGCGTCGAGCTCGTGCAGGCCCCAGAAGGACGGCACGGCGCTCGCCGGTCCGGCGTCGCCGCCCGCGGGAGCCTCGACCCCCGGCACGAGGCTGAGTGCCGTAGCGAGGTCCGACGCGTCGCGCGTGCGCAGCTCCGCGCCCGCAATGACCGAGACCGAAGCCGGCACGCGGTCGGCAGGCTCCGGCACCCGCGTCGCGGTGACCACGACGGTGTCGAGGGCCGCGGACATGGTGCTGGCATCAGTGGCGACCCGGGGGGCAGCGTCCGCGCCCGGGCGGTCCTGCGCGGCGGCGCCTCCCAGCCACAGCACGAGCACGCAGCCTGCCGCGGCGTTACCGAAGCGGTGGCGCATGGAGTCGCAGCTACGTGGAGCTCTTGGGCGAGTGGGTAGCCGCGGGCTTGCGGGCGTACTCGGCGTCGAACCGCGCCTCGAGCTCCGGGTGGGCGCCGCGCATGGCGTCGACCACCGCCTTCGCCCAGTCGAAGTACTCACGCCGGCGCTCGAGCGACCAGCCCGCGGGAGGCGAGCTCGTCATGTCCCGCAAGTTGCAGATCTTGTCCGCGAGCTTCACCAGTTTCGCGCGGCGGCTGAGGTGCGCGGCGTGCTCGATCTGCAGCCGCTTGCGCTCGTCCCTGGGCTTCGCCTTGTCGTCGGTCACCTCGGCAACGATGGCGGCGACCTCGGCGCCGAAGGCGCGCTCGAGCTCGCCGCAGGTGGTCGCGGTGTCCTCGACCGTGTCGTGCAGCAGCGCCGCCATCAGCAGCGCGGGATCGCGCTCGCCGCAGCCGGCGAGCAGACTCGCGAGCGCGAGCGGGTGGTTGATGTAAGGCGAGGCCTCCTTGCCCTTGCGCCGCTGGTCCCGATGACGCTCGGCCGCGAAGCTCGCAGCACGGAGGATCCGCGATATTCCGTCACCGTCCGTAGGAATCACTGCAGCACTCGCACCGGACGCACCCCGGGGCGCGACATTCTGCCAGAGACGCGCCGCCCCTGCCGATTCCCGGGCCGGACGGTCGCCGAGCATTCGCGACCGGCTTGCGGTACCGGCACCTCGAACGTAATGTCGGCCGCGTGGTTACGGCGGGGTGGAGCGGCGAACGGATGTACACGATGAGCGGAGGGTGTCATTGCGGCAACATCCGAATTGAGCTCGTATTGACGCGCGCGCCGGCGGACTACGCTCCGCGTGAGTGCGACTGCGAGTTCTGCCGCAAGCACCGTGCCGCCTACGTTTCCGATCCGCACGGCTCGCTCCTCGTGCGCGTCCGGGACGAGGGGCAGAGCAGCCACTACCGCCACGGAAGCGGTCAGGCGGAGATGCTCCTGTGCCGCACCTGCGGCGTGCTGGTTGGTGCACTCTACCGGGATGGCGCGCGACTGTACGCCGCGGTGAACGCGCGCGCGACTGGTGCACAGTTCGGCGCGCCGCAGCCGGTCTCGCCCCGCACACTGTCGGATGACGAGAAGGTGCGGCGCTGGAAGGAGCTGTGGTTCTCCGCAGTCTCGACCCAGGCGGATACCTGAAGGGATGGCCCCCACTTCTTCAAGCGCGCCGACCAGATCGACGTGATCTGAAGCCCGGAGGCTAGCCCCGGCGCTGCGCCTCGAGGATGCGCGCGCGCCACCACCGGACGTCGTGCAGCGGCCGGATCTCCGGCGCGAGACCGTCGATCAGCCTGGCGGCCTCGGCGAGCAGCGCCGCGCGCTGACCGGGCTCGGCGAGCGCCTGCGCGTAGAGCGCGCCTGCGACCTCAACCGCCACCCACTGGTCGCCGTGATTCTTCGCGGCCAGTTCGCGCTCGAACTTCACCACCGGGGCGATCGTGCGGGCGGCATCGGCCGTGTGGCCCTGCCGCGCCTGGGCGATCGCGACCCAGGTGAGGAGCGTATTCAGCTCGCGGCGATCGCCCATCTCATCGACGCCGAGCTCGCGGCGCAGCGCCACGGCCCTGGCCTCCGCGCGCTCGGCGGCGGCAAAGCCGCCCGACCAGATCTCCGCCACGCCTGCAGACTGGTAGCAGAAGTGCAGGATCACCGACTTCACGACACGCTGGGCGCTGCCCTGCGGCGCGGAGCTCTCGAGCTCTTGTATCGCGTCGCCGGCGAGACGCCTGGCAGCCGCCAGATCGTCGCGCTCGAGCGCCGCGTAGGACATCTGCATCTTGTGGGCGGATTCGACCAGGGTCACGGCCATGCTGCCCGCGGGCTCGCCTTCGCGGAGCTTCTCGAGGAATCGTTCCCCCGTGGCGAGCGTGGCCTGCGCTCCCGCGGCGTCGCCGAGCGTCGCCTGGGCGAACACGGCGCCGCCTACCACCCCGGAATGTCCCTGGTAGAAGGTGGCGCCCCCGGCGGTAGCGCGACCCGCGAGCTCGAGCTGCTTCAGGACGTACGGAATCGACTCCTTCAGTCGTCCTTCCGACCAGAGCGCACCCCACAGCTGCCCCTCGGCGACGGCCAGATTGTTGATGCTCACGATGGCGCCGGGATCGAGCTTGAGGAGTGTGAGCGACACCTGCTCCTGACGCAGCGCGGCGCGCAGCGCCTCCCGCGGATCGAGCTCAGCCTGCGCGACCGACACCAGCACTCCGGTGATGACCTCCTCGGCGTGCAGCGCCAGGCGATAGCCCGGGCGGCGCTCCAGTACGCCCTCCGCCACCTTGAGGCATTCCTCGCTGGTGCGCCGCGCCTCCGCGTAGCGTCCGAGACTCTCGAGCACCGTGACCATCCAGCCGCCGGCTTCCGCGTAGTAGGCCCCCATGTCGAGGTCGCGCAGCTCGCGCCCACCGAGATCCGCGGCAACGCGCATCACGTCGCGCTCGGTCCGGGCGGCATCCTCCAGGCGATTCGCCGCGCCCTGCTCGAAGCCGATGCGAACTCCGACCTGGACATAGGCACGCCGCACGGCCACCGAGGCGCCCGGCCGCGCGACCAGGGGTTGCAGCAGTGCCAGGCCGCGCTCGTTCGTCGCCAGATCCGCCGGATCGCTGCGGCTCTCGAGGACCCGGCCCTGCGCAGCGTAGGCGAGCGCGAGCGCGACGGTAGTGGCCTCCGAGTGATCCCCGGAGGCACGCAGCTTGGCGAGGACTTCCACCGCCTCGTCGGCGTTCTCGCCGGCGACATCGAGCTTACCGAGCGCGCGCAGCGCCCGCGAATGGAGCACCATGGCGAAGGCACCGTTGCGCTGCGTCTCGACTCCGCGCAGCGTCGCAGGGAGGGCATCGAAGTAATCGATCTGCCGCTGCGAGAACTCTGCCAGCACGTCGAGCCGGCCGAAGTTCTCCAGCTCCTGCCCGAAGTCGTCGCTCAGGTACCCGAGGAGCTGTTCGGCGTTGGCGCGCGCCTGCTCGGCGAGAGCGCGGCTCTCCTGGGCCTCGTGCTCGGCGCGATGTGCGCGCTGGCTGCTGAAGTAGGCGAACACGGCCGCGACCACCGCCCCGGCGGCCAGCACCGTGCAGACGCCCGCGATCTGCCGCGCCCGCACGGCGGCGCGCCGCGCCGCCTGTTCGCGCGCACGCTGCTCGGCGAGCAGCCGCTCGGTGGCCTCGCGCGCCTCGCGCTCCTGGCGCCGGTCGCGGCTCGCCTTGACGACCCCGCAGAGCACGTCGTGGGTGAGCTCGACGCGCCGCACGTCGAGCCGCTCCTCGATGCGCAGCAGCCGCCGATTGACGAGCAGCGCCAGCGTGCCGGGAGCAGCGCCAGCATCGTTGAAGTGCTTGACGAGGCTCTCCTCGGCCACGTTCTCCCGGAAGCCCGAATTGGTGAGGAGCTGGTCCTCGATGATGCGGCGCACGGCAGCCGGCTGGTCGGCGAGCGCCCGCTCGTAGAAGTTGCTGAGGATAGTGGCGTGCGAGCCGGCGAGCAGGTCGAGCGAGATCTCACTGCGTCCCTGCGCGATGCGCGCGTCGTTGAGCTCGCGGCAGATGAGACTGAGGAGCGATGGCTCGACCACGGCATTGGCGAGCTCCGCGCCGCCAGCGACGAAGCGCACGATCGCCTCGGCCACCTCCTGCGACACCAGGCCCTTGCCCGGCTGCAGCACCGCGGCCAGTGCCTGCGTACCCGTCATCGGCGCGAGGCGCAGGCGATTTTGCGAGATGCTGGGGATCTGCTTCTTCAGCCCCTCGAGCGGGGCGAGGTAGTCCTCGCGCAGCGCGATCAGCACCCGGTAGTCGCTGCGCGCGAAATCGAACCTGGCGGCGGCCAGCTCATCCTCGTCGAACTTCGACTCGAGCTCCTTCGGCGGTCGGTTCTCGACGAGGTCCGCGAGCTCGGCAATGAAGCGCGTGGCGCGGGCGCGGCCGAACTCATCGCTCTGCGCCAGCGTGAAGATCTCCTCGAACTGGTCGAAGATGAGGAACGGAATCAGCGTGGCGCCCGCCTGATCGCGCAGCACGTCGTCGCGGTGGTGCAGGAACTCCCACAGCGACTCCCCCTCGACCGCCACGCCGGCCTGGGTCCACTCCCCGGAACGCCGGGCGTTCACCCGGATCGCCGCCTTGATCTGCTCGGCGGGCTCGGGCGCGTCGCGGGAATAGTCGATGCGCACGTAGATCGGGCAGTAGCCCTGGGCGCGCAGCCGCGGCACGAGCCCGGCGCGCAGGATCGAGGTCTTGCCGAGCCCCGACTGGCCGAAGAGCACCGTGAGGAGCTTGCGCTGCACGCGCCGCGCGAGCTCGGCCACTTCCTCGTCGCGCCCGAAGAAGTAGCGACGCGTCTCCTCGGTGAAGGAAGCGAGCCCGAGCCAGGGGTTCCTCTCGTCGACGGTGGCGCCCGGCTCGGGCGCCGCGGGCTTCACGATCGCGGCGCTCATCGGGAGCGGGGCTGCATGAAGTCGGCGAGACGCTGTGCGAACTCGGGCGGCACCCGCCCGCCCGGCAGATTGGTGAAGTGCAGCGCCTTGAACTTGTCGGGCACCAGCGCCTCGGCGGCGGTGGTTGCATCGATGCTCACCGGCAGGATGAACAGCGCGCCGTCTGCCATGTTGCGCGCCCGGTCCATCGCGTAGCTCCACTCGCGCCGGAAGTACCCTTCGAGCCG
>DASSQU010000041.1:0-3861 GCA_035702325.1 Steroidobacteraceae bacterium | reverse complement strand
ATCGCGTGCGCACCGAAGTCGCACAGGCCGCCCCGCGCGAGGCCGTGCTGCTCGATCTCAAGAGCGAGGCCGACCGGCTGTACGCCGGCTATCTGCGCCAGGCGGTCTCCCTCTCGGCCGCAGGTCTCGCGGCGATCGTGCTGCTGCTCTCCGTGCAGCTCTCGATCGTGCGCGCCGCGCGCGTCGTCGCCCCGCTCGTCCTCGCGGTACTGTGCGTGGCGGGCGCGCTCACGGCCTTGGGCACCGAGCTCACCATCCTGCATGTCGTCGGGATGCTGCTCATCGTCGCCGTCGGCTCGAACTACGCCCTCTTCTTCGACCGGCGCGCCGCCGAGCGCGCCCACCCCTCGTCTCTCATGCTCGCCTCGCTCGCGGTGGCCAATCTCGCCACCGTGCTCGGCTTCGGGGTGCTCGCCTGCTCGAGCGTGCCGGTGCTCGCCGCGCTCGGCCGCACCGTCGCCCCCGGGGCGCTGCTCGCGCTCGTGTTCGCAGCGCTGTTCTCGGCGGGCGCCGCGCCGCGCGCCAGCGCACCGCCTGCGGGTGCATCGCCGTGATTTCGGTCCTCCTGGAGCCCGCTCACCCGGGCCGGACGGCGGCGCAGCAGGTGCTGCTCCTGCCGCCGGCGCACTCCGGCCCGGAAGACTTCCTGCGCGCAGGATTTGCCGACGCGGTGCGCGAGCGCGGCCTCGACCTCGATCTGGTGCTGATCGAGCCGGCACTCGAGTCCGTCACCGACCGCGAGGCGCTCGCGGGGCTGCGCGCGGAGCTGCTCGCGCCGGCCCGGGCCGCCGGCTGCCGGGCGCTGTGGCTCGGCGGCATCTCGCTCGGCGCCTACATCGCCCTCGCCTGCGCCGAGCGCCACCGGAGCGAGATCGATGGCTTGTGTCTCATCGCGCCCTATCTCGGCACCCACATCGTGACCTCGGAGATCGAGCGCGCCGGGGGGCTGCGGGGCTGGCGCCCCGGGGTGCTGGCGGACGACGACGAGGAGCGGCGCCTCTGGCGATTCATCCAGGCGCACGGCCGGAGCGGCTTCCCAATACACTTGGGCCTGGGACGCGACGATCGCTTTGCGGCGCGCCAGCGGCTGCTCGCCGGGGCCCTCGCGCCGCGGGACGTCGACGTCGTACCCGGGGGGCACGAGTGGCCGGTGTGGCGCTCGCTGTGGGAGAACTTTCTCGATGCCCGGTTCGCCGCCGCCCGTAACTGAGTCCCCGCGCCCCGTCGGCCGCTATCGGCCCTCGAGGCTCATTCGCGGCTCGGTCGCGCTGCACGCGGGCGCCGCGGCGACGCTCCTCCTGCGCCCGGCGCTCTGGCCGTGGGCGCTGGGCGCGGTCCTCGCCGATCACCTGCTCCTCACCGCGGCGGGTCTCGTGCCGCGGGCGAGCCTCCTCGGCCCGAACCTGACACGCCTGCCGCCCACTGCCGCGGCGCGCGGCGAGGTCGCGATCACCATCGACGACGGACCGGATCCGGCGGTGACGCCCGCGGTGCTCGCCCTCCTCGAGAGCCACGGGGTGCAGGCGAGCTTCTTCTGCGTGGGCGAGCGCATCGCGCGCTATCGCACCCTCGCGCGCGAGATGGCCGCCCGCGGACACGCCGTCGAGAACCACAGCCAGCGCCACCTCAACCGCTTCGCGCTGCTCGGACCCCGCGCCCTGCGCGACGAGATCGAGCGCGCGCAGGACTCGATCGCGGCGGCGACCGGCGAGACGCCGCGCTTCTTTCGCGCGCCCATGGGGCTGCGCAACCCCTTCCTCGAGCCGGTGCTCGCGCGCGCCGGGCTCGAGCTCGTGAGCTGGACCCGGCGCGGCTTCGATACCGTGAGCGCCGACCCGCAGCGGGTGCTCCGGCGACTGACGCGCGCGCTGCGCCCGGGAGACATCCTCATGCTGCACGACGGCCATGCGGCGCGCACCGCCGGTGGCGCCGCGGTGATCGTCGCGGTGCTGCCGCGGCTCCTCGGCGCCCTCCGCGAAGCCGGGCTCACGCCCGTCACGCTGCGCACCGCGCTCCCATGAAAGGCAATGCCGCACCGCGCACCCTCATCGAGGCGGCGAGCGCCCCGTACCGCGCCGCCGGGCGCTTCGCGCTGCACTTCGCGCGCGGCAAGCTCACCCACGATCCCGCGTTCGCCGTGATCCTGGCGCAGGGACTGCTCGCCGGCCGCGGCCGGATCCTCGATCTCGGCTGCGGCCAGGGGCTGCTCGCCGCGTGGCTGACCGCGGCGCGCAGCGAGCATGCCGCGGGGCGCTGGCCGCCCGGCTGGCCGCCGCCGCCGCCCGCGCCCGATTCCTACCGCGGCGTCGAGATCAACCCGCACGAGGTCGAGCGCGCCCGCATCGCACTCGGCGCGCGCGTGCAGATCGTCGCGGACGACATCCGCCAGGCGGACTACGGCTCACCCGACGCCATAGTGATGCTGGACGTGCTGCACTACGTCGACCCCGCCTCCCAGGAGGCGGTGCTGACGCGCGCGCGCACTGCGCTCGGCGCGCGCGGGCTCCTCGTGCTGCGCGTCGCAGATGCCGACGGCGGCGTGCGCTTTCGCATCAGCCGCTGCGTCGACCGGGCGGTGGCTTTGGTGCGGCGCGGCCGGCTGCTGCGGCTGTGCTGCCGCCCGGCGCGCGAGTGGCACTCGCTCCTCGTCGCACTCGGCTTCGCGGTGCGCGCCTCACCGATGCGCGCGGCTGCCAGCGCCAACGTGCTCCTCGTCGGTGAGCTTCAGTGACGGCGCTGGCACTCACCGCCTTCACGGCGACGAGCGCGCTCGGCCGCGGAGTCGACGCGACGCTCGACGCCCTCCTCGCGCAGCGCGGCGGGCTCGCACCCTGCGCATTCGAGACCGTCGCGCTCGACACCTGCGTCGGCGAGGTCGCAGGCGTCGATGCGGCTCCTCTGCCCCGCGCGTTCGGGGCTTACGAGTGCCGCAACAACCGCCTGGCCCTCCTCGGCCTGCGCGCCGACGGCTTCAGCGAGGCGGTCGCCGCGGCGGCCGCGCGCTACGGGCGCGCGCGCGTGGGACTGTGGCTCGGCACCAGCACCTCGGGCATTCTCGAGACCGAGCTCGCCTACCGGCGGCGCGACCCGGCGAGCGGCGCGCTGCCCGCGGACTTCAGCTACCGCGGCGCTCACAACACCTTCTCGCTCGCCGCCTTCGTGCGCGCGGCGCTCACCCTCGAAGGCCCGGCGGTGGTGATCTCCTCGGCCTGCTCCTCGAGCGCCAAGGTGTTCGCCTCCGCGCACCGTGCGATTCACGCCGGCGTGGTCGATGCGGCGGTGGTGGGCGGCGTCGATTCGCTCTGCCTCACGACGCTCTACGGCTTTCATTCGCTGCAGCTCGTCGCGCCCACACCGTGTCGGCCCTTCGATGCGGCCCGCGACGGCATCTCGATCGGCGAGGCCGCGGCCTTCGCGCTGCTCGAGCCGGCGCCCTCGAGCCTCGATGCCGGCGCGGTGCTCCTCCTCGGGAGCGGCGAATCGAGCGATGCCTGGCACATGTCCGCGCCCCATCCCGAGGGGCGCGGCGCGCGCGCCGCCATGAGCGCGGCGCTCGAGGCCGCGCAGCTCACCGCCGCCGACATCGACTACCTCAACTTTCACGGCACCGGCACCGCCGGCAACGACGCCGCGGAGGCGCGCGCGGTGGCCGCGGTGCTGGGGACCGCGGTGTCCGGCAGCTCCACCAAGGGCGCGACCGGGCACACCCTCGGGGCCGCCGGCGCGCTCGAGGCGGTCATCTGAGCGCTCGCGCTGCGGCACGGCCTCATGCCGGGCGGCGTCAACACCCGCACCGTCGACCCGAAGCTCGCGGTGAGCTATCTGCGCGAGAACCGCCGCGCGCCGCTCAGGCACGTGATG
>DASSQU010000040.1:0-3761 GCA_035702325.1 Steroidobacteraceae bacterium | reverse complement strand
AGTTCGCCGCACCCGCAACTACATCAAGCGCGACGTGCTCCAGGAGCAGGCGCGCGCCCAGCAGGACGAGATCGACCATCGCCGGCGCGAAGCCGAGGAAGCGGCGCGCGCGGAGACCGAGCGTGCCGAGGCCGAGCGGCGCGAGCGCGAGCGTCTCGAGGCCGAGAACCGCCGGCGCGTCGAGGAGGAAGAAACCCGCCGCCGCGCACAGGAGGAAGCGCGCCGGGTCGCCGAGCAGCGCAGCCGCGACGATGAGGCGCGCCGCCGGGCCGAGCGCGAGGAGCACGAGCGCCGCGCGAGCGAGCGCGATCGTGAGCGCGCGCCACCCGCGGTGCCTGCACCGGCACGCCCGACTGCGGCGCCTGCAGCGCCCGCCGCGGACGACAAGCACACCCGCTACGGGCGCCAGGAGCTGCACGTCACCGGGGACGTGAGCTCGCGCTACAAGAAAAAGCGCCGCACCAAGTCGCGTCCGCTGGCCGCGGCCGCCGACGGCCGCCACGGCTTCGAGATGCCGACTGCGCCCGTGGTGCGCGAGGTCGGCATCGGCGAGACCATCTCGGTGGCCGAACTCGCCCAGAGGATGGCCGTCAAGGCGACCGAGGTCATCAAGGTGCTGATGAACATGGGGGTGATGGTCACCATCAATCAGCCCATCGATCAGGACACCGCGGTGCTGGTGGTGGAGGAGATGGGACACACGCCCAAGCTCCTCAAGGAGAACCAGATCGAGGCAACGCTGCAGGGCGAGCAGGCCGAGGCCGAGATGCAGCCGCGCCCGCCGGTGGTTACGGTCATGGGCCACGTCGACCACGGCAAGACCTCGCTGCTCGACTACATCCGCCGCACCAAGGTGGCGGCCGGCGAGGCGGGCGGCATCACCCAGCACATCGGTGCCTACCACGTCGAGACGCCGAAGGGCGTCATCACCTTCCTCGATACCCCGGGTCACGCCGCCTTCACCGCCATGCGTGCCCGCGGCGCCAGGGCGACCGACGTCGTGGTGCTGGTGGTCGCCGCCGACGACGGCGTCATGCCGCAGACCGTGGAGGCGATCCAGCACGCGCGCGCCGCCAACGTGCCGATCGTGGTAGCGGTCAACAAGATCGACAAGAGCGATGCGGACCCCGACCGGGTGCGCACCGAGCTCGCCAAGCAGGAGGTGATCCCCGAGGAGTGGGGCGGCCAGAACATGTTCGTGAGCGTCTCCGCCCGCACCGGGCAGGGAATCGACCAGCTGCTCGAGGCGATCCTGCTGCAGGCCGAGGTGCTCGAGCTGCGCGCGCCGCGCTCGGGGCTGGCCGCGGGGGTGGTGATCGAGTCGAGCATCGAGAAGGGGCGCGGCGCGGTGGCCACCGTGCTGGTGAAGAAGGGCACGCTGCACGTCGGCGACCCGATCATCGCCGGCTCGGAGTTCGGCCGGGTGCGCGCGCTGTTCGACGAGAACGGCCAGCCGGTCGCGGAGGCGCCGCCCTCGATGCCGGTGGTGGTGCTCGGGCTGTCGAGCGCGCCGAACGCCGGCGACGAGATCCTCGCCGCCGAGAGCGAGCGCAAGGCGCGCGAGGTCGCGCTCTATCGCCAGGGCAAGTTCCGCGACGTCAAGCTGGCGCGCCAGACCACCACGCGCGCCGAGGACGTGTTCTCGCAGCTCGGCGAGGCCAAGGCGGGCGTGGTGTCGGTGCTCATCAAGGCGGACGTGCAGGGCAGCACCGAGGCGCTCAGCGAGGCGCTGTCGAAGCTTTCCACCGAGGAAGTCCAGGTGAAGGTGATCGCCAGCGGGCTCGGCGCCATCACGGTATCGGACGTGCAGCTGGCGGCCGCCTCGCGCGCGCTCATCGTCGGCTTCAACGTGCGCGCCGACGCGGGGGCGCGCGAGGCGCTCAAGGAAACCGGCGTCGAGGTGCGCTACTACAGCATCATTTACGAAGCCATCGACGACGTGAAGCAGATGATGACCGGCATGCTGCAGCCGGAGATCAAGGAGCAGATCGTCGGCACCGCGCAGGTGCGCGAGGTGTTCCGCTCGAGCAAGTTCGGCGTGGTCGCCGGGTGTCTCGTGGTGGAGGGCCTCGTGCGGCGCAACAACCCGATCCGCGTGCTGCGCGACCACGTGGTGATCTTCGAGGGGGCGCTCGAGTCGCTGCGCCGCTTCAAGGACGACGTAAGCGAGGTGCGCGCGGGCACCGAATGCGGCATCGGCGTGCGCAACTACCAGGACGTGCGCGTCGATGACCAGATCGAGTGCTTCGCCCGCGTCGAGGTGGCCCGCACGCTGTCATGAGCGAGGGCCGCAGCCGCCGCCTGGCGGCGGAGATCCAGCGCGTGCTCGCGGGGCTGATCGCCCGCGAGGTGAAGGATCCGCGCGTCGGCAACGTCACCATCACCGCGGTGAGCGTCACGCCCGACATGGGCACGGCGCGCGTGTTCTTCACGCCGTTCGCCTCGCAGCACCCGGCGGCAGAAGTGCGCGCCGGGCTCACGCATGCCGCGCGCTTCCTGCGCGGGGAGCTCGGGCGGCGCCTGGCGCTGCGCTACGCGCCCCGTCTCGAGTTCGTGGTCGACGACAGTGCCGCCGCGGCGGCGCGGCTCAGCGGTCTCATCGATCGGGCGGTGGCCGCGGATCGCGCCGCACACCCGGCCGAAGCGGCCGACGCCGGCGCGGCGGGCGGCGCTGCCGTGCCGGGTGCGGAGGACTCCGCCGGCCACGGCCGGGAGCGCTAGAGGCCGTCCCGTTGCGCAGCGGCATCCTGCTGCTCGACAAACCGCGTGGCCTGTCGTCGAACGCGGCGCTGCAGCGCGTGCGGCGGCTTCTCGGCGGCATCAAGGCGGGGCACGCCGGCAGCCTCGACCCGCTCGCGACCGGCATGCTGCCGATCTGCCTCGGCGAGGCGACCAAAATCGCAGCCGACATCGTCTCGGCGCGCAAGCGCTATCGCTGCACGATTGCGCTCGGGGTGCGCACCACCACCGGGGATGCCGAGGGCGAGGTGGCCGCCACGGCCGCCGTGCCGGCTCTCGAGCGGCGGCAGGTTGAGACCGCGCTGGCTGGACTCCTCGGGCGCAGCGCGCAGGTGCCGCCGATGTACTCGGCGCTCAAGCGCGGCGGCGAGCCGCTCTATCGCCTCGCGCGTGCCGGTGTGGAGGTGGAGCGCGCGCCGCGCACGATCGAGCTGTACGAGCTGGCGTTGCTCGCGCTCGCGGACCGCCGCCTCGAGTTCGAGGCGTACTGCTCCAAGGGGACCTACATCCGGGTACTGGCCGAGGACATCGCCGCGCGGCTCGGCACCTGCGGCCACGTGGCACAGCTGCGACGGCTGTACGTCGAGCCGTTCGAGCACGAGCCCATGGTGACGCTCGAAGCGCTGGCCTCGCGCGCGGTGGCGGCCGACTGGCCGGCGCTGCTCGCGGTCGATTACCCGCTCCGGCACCTGCCGGCCGTGACGCTCCGTGCCGCGGATGCGGTGCGGCTGCTGCGGGGTCAGGCGATCGCCGGAGCGAAGCCCCCCGGCGCGCCGCAGAGCGCGGCCGGGGCCGCGGTGCGCGTGCGGCTCTACGACGAGGCCGGAACGTTTCTGGGGATCGGGGCCGAGGACGGCTCAGGCGCGGTGCGCCCGCGCAGACTTCTCAACCGCGAGACGCCGGTGGCGACTCAGTGACCGCTGACCGTGAGCGCGGGATCGAGCATGCGCAGCGCCGGTCCCGGCTCGCTCTGGCCGGTGCGGTACAGGTCTTCCTGGGTGTAGACGCTGCCGAAGCCGGCG
>DASSQU010000039.1:0-16540 GCA_035702325.1 Steroidobacteraceae bacterium | reverse complement strand
CGCGCTTGCCGCCGCGCAGCGATTGCGCGGGGGCTTCGCGCAGCAGGAACTCGTAGAAGCTGCGCACCGCCGACAGCCGCCGCTGGATGCTCCGGGGGCTGAGTCCCGCGGCATGCGCGTGGGCGGCGAAGGCGCGGATGTGCTGACTGTCAAGAGCGCTCCAGTCCGTGAGTCCCAGGCGGTCGCAGTACCGGACCAGCGCCGCGAGATCGCGCGCATAGCCCGCATCGGTGTGCGCGGAGAGCCGCCGCTCGGAACCGAGATAGCGACGGAAGCGCACCAGGCACTCGAGCGCCGCGGGACCCACGCGCGCCGCCTGCGGGGATGAGCTCAGGTCGCCGCCGCGCTCAGCGAGTCGGCGATCAGCTCCCCCATGCGTGACAGGAACTCGGTGCTCATGCCGGGATGGAAACGGTCGCGGTCGGCGCTGCCGAGCGCCAGCAGCCCGAGCGAGCCCTTGGCACCGAGCGGCACCAGCGCCACCGAGCCGAGCACCAGGCCATCGGGCCCGAACAGGAACTCGCGCTGCGAGTCGCGCGCCTGGCCGCAGCGTGGCCGGCCGCTTGCCAGCAGGCTGTCGAAGGAGCGCAGGTTCGGGTCGTCGGCCGGCACCGTGCGCACGAAGCGCTGCGCGGGGGCGCCGGACGGCGCATCGATCAGCAACAGCACTGCGTGAAAAGCGTCGAAGTCCTCACGCAGCCCGGCCTCGATGCGCGCAATGGCCTGCGCGCCCGGCGCCGCGTGCAGCAGCCGCCGGGTGAAGCGGTGCAGCCGCTCGGCGATCGCGTCGTTGGCGCGCGCCACGCGCACCAGCTCGGCGAGCTTGCCCTCGAGGCCGGCGAGCTTCTCGCGCAGCACCTCGATCTGGCGCTCGACCAGCGAGATCGCCGCGCCGCCCCGGGCGTGCGGGAGCTTGAGGCGCGCGAGCACCGCCTGGTGGCGCTCGAAGAAATCGGGATTGCGCTGCAGGTACGCGGCGATCGATTCCTCTTCGGATTCCGCCGCCGCAAGGCCCCGCGCTTCTCTTGTCGTCATGGTCTAGACCTCGACGTGACCCTCGAACGCTACCTCGGCCGGGCCGGCCAGCCAGATGTGCTCCCCGGGACCCGCCCAGTTTACCTGCAACTCGCCGCCGCGCACGCTCACCCGCACTTCGCCTTCGAGCAGTCCGCGGCGCCGCGCCACCGCGACCGCGGCGCAGGCGCCGGTGCCGCAGCTCAGGGTCTCACCCACGCCGCGCTCGTGAACGCGCAGCCGGACGTGCCGGCGGTCGACGATCTCGAGAAAGCCGACGTTCACCCGCTGCGGGAAGCGGGGATGGTGCTCGATCGCCGGTCCGAGCGTGGCCACCGGTGCCGTCTCCACCGCGGCGACCGTGAGCACGGCATGCGGGTTGCCGAGCGATACCGCGCCGATCGCGAGCAGCGCGTCCTCGACCTCGAGGGGGTAGGAGTCGGCTTGCGCGGCAGCCTCAAAGGGCAGCGAGCGGGGATCGAAATCGGGGATGCCCAGATCGACCGCCACGCGGTCGCCGCCGATGCGCGCCTCGACCACCCCGGCCGCGCTCTCGAGCACGATCGTAGCGCCCGCGGTGCGGCCGCGCCGGTGCAGCAGGGCGGCGATGCAGCGCGCGCCATTGCCGCACTGCTCGACCTCGGCCCCGTCGGCGTTGAAGACACGGTAGTAGACCGCGGTACCGGCGCGCCGGGGTGCCTCGAGAACGAGCGCCTGGTCGAAGCCGATGCCGGTGCGGCGGTCGGCGAGGCGGCGCAGCCGCGCCGGCTCCAGCCTGGCGGCTGGCGCGGGCGCATCGAACACAACGAAATCGTTGCCGACCCCGTGCATCTTCGTGAAGTCGATGCGCATCGCGTAGCCAAGGATAGCCGAAGGCCGCGCGCCGAGCCTCACGTACCGCCCGGTCCGGGCGCCTGCCCGAGCCGCCCGGGCGCGGGCACGGCGTGCAGCCGCTCCGCGCGGCTCCCGGCTGGCACTCGCTGGCCTTGCGGGCCGCCGCGCGTCTAGTCTAGCCAGGTGTCGGGCGAGGAATACAGCGTACGCATCGAGCCGCACGGGCGGACACTGCGCGTCGCTCGCGGCCAGGCGGTGCTCGAGGCGGCGCTCGCGGCAGGGCTGAACCTGCCGCACAGCTGCAAGTCCGGACACTGCAGCTCCTGCCGCGCCCGCCTCCTCGCCGGCGAGATCCACTACCCGGGCGTGCACCCGCCCGGCATCACGCCCGAGGAGGTGCGGCAGGGCTACGTGCTGCTCTGCCAGGCACGGGCGCGCTCGGACCTCACGGTCGAGGCGCGCCTGGTCGCCAGTGTGGCCGACGTGGAGATCAAGACGCTGCCCGCGCGCATCGCGCGCCTCACACCGCTCGCTCCCGATGTGCTGCAGGTCATGCTGCGGCTGCCGGCGGTCGAGCCGCTGCGCTTCCACGCGGGACAGTATCTCGACGTGCTGCTCGACGGCGGCCGGCGGCGCAGCTTCTCGATCGCGAGCCCGCCGCACGACAGCGAGCTGCTCGAGCTGCACGTGCGGCGGGTGGCGGGCGGCGGCTTCACCGAGCGGCTGTTCGGCGGCGGCCCGAAGGGCGGGGCGCCGCTCACGGTCGGGTCGCTGCTGCGGATCGAAGGGCCGCTCGGGCAGTTCAGCTACCGCGACGGCGCGGGGCCCGTCATCATGGTGGCGGGCGGCACCGGCTTTGCGCCGCTCAAAGCGATGCTGCGTCACGCGCTCGAGACCGGCAGCCGCCGCCCGATCCACTTCTACTGGGGGGCGCGCCACGCCCGCGACGTGTACGAGGAGGGCCTGGTGCTCGGCTGGACGCACGCGCACGCCGCGCTCAGGTTCACCGCGGTGCTCTCGGAGGCGAGCCTCGCCGAGGCGGCTCACCATCGCACCGGCTGGGTGCACGAGGCGGTGGTGGCCGACTACCCGCAGCTCTCGGCCTGCGAGGTGTACGCGGCGGGGCCCCCGGCCATGATCGAGGCGATGCGCACGGATTTCCCGCGCCACGGCCTGCCGGCGGAGCGGCTGTACTTCGATTCCTTCGATTACGCGCCGGATTCGGCCTGGAAGGCAGTCGGGCAGTAGGCCGCACCCGGCTGGCGGGCGTCGCGGGGACCCGGACAGATGCCGGTGAAGCGCATCTGCGTGCGCACTGATATTCTCCGGTGCGCATGAGCGGACCGCGCCCGTGACGCACGCGGCGATCACCGGCTGGGGCAAGTGCCTGCCTCCGGCGGTGCTCTCCAACCACGACCTCGCCACCATTCTCGACACCAGCGACGAGTGGATCGTGAGCCGCACCGGGATCCGCGAGCGGCGCATCTCGCACGTCGCGCTCGGCGAGCTCGCCCACGTGGCCGCGGCGCGGGCGCTCGCCGCTTCCGGCCTCGAGGGCCGCCGCATCGAGCTCATCGTCTTCGGCAGCTGCAGCTACGACGACCAGGTGCCGAACATGGCCTCCGGCATCCAGGCGCGCATCGGCGCGCGGTGCGCGGCCGCCTTCGACATCAACACCGCCTGCACCAGCTTTCTCTACGGCCTGTCGGCCGCCACCGCGCTGATCCGCACCGGCGTGGTGCGCAACGCGCTGGTGATCGGCGCCGAGCTCATCTCGCCCTTCATGGACTGGAGCGACCGCGACGTCGCGGTGCTGTTCGGCGACGGCGCCGCAGCGGTGGTGCTCGAGGCGAGCGAGCACGAGGAGGGGCTGCTCGCCGAGAAGCTCGGCTGCTACGGCGAGGCGCGCGAGATCCTGCGGGTGCAGGGCATGGGCGGGCGCTACGCCAACCGAGGCCTGCTCTACGGCATCACCCGCTGGCAGTTCGAGGGCCAGGAGATCTTCAAGCGCGCCGTGCAGGGCATGGCGACCGCGAGCGAGGAGACGCTCGCGCGCCTCGGGGTGAGCTCCGCCGAGGTCGACCTCGTCGTGCCGCACCAGGCGAACCTGCGCATCATCGAGGCCGTGGCGCGCCGCGCCCGCGTGCCGATGGAGCGGGTCTACGTCAACGTGCACCGCTACGGGAACATGTCGTCCGCCACCGTGCCGGTGGCGCTGTGCGAAGCGCTCGAGGAGCAGCGGGTGCGCCCCGGGGCGCTGCTGCTGATGCCGGGCTTCGGCGGGGGCCTGTCCTTCTGCGCGCACGCGGTGCGCTGGGGCGCGCGCACCACGCCGCTCGGCACCAGCGACGCCGCGCTGCCGCCGAATGCGGCGAGCGCGCTCGAACTCATCCGCGCCTGCCGCGCGCGCAAGACGCGCACGGTGATGCCGGCGCCGGGCACGCCGCTCGGCTGATCCAATATCGGGCGCTAGCGCCGGTGGCCGGCGGGCGCCTTCTTCTTGCGCTTGGCCGGGTCCTTGGGTCGCAGCTTCCCGAAGGAGCCCTGGTAGATCTTCCCGCGGCGTGTTCTCGGATCGCCCTTACCCATGGAGGTCCACTCCCGTTCGTCCGCCCAATGAAAAGGGCCGGCCGCGATGCCGCGAGGCATGCACGACCGGCCCAGGTCGGCTGTCAGGCTTACCAGCGCTTCGGAGCGCCGCTGCCGCGGTTGCCGCCGCCACGCTCCTGGGCCTCGTTGACCCGCAGCGGGCGTCCGCCGAGCTCCTTGCCATTGAGATTCTGGATGGCGCGCGAGGCGTCGGCGCGCGACATCTCCACGAAGCCGAAGCCGCGCGGCCGGCCGGTGTCGCGATCGGTGATGATGCTCACCGACTCGACCGTACCGTGCTGCGAGAACAGCTCGCGCACCTCGGCGTCAGTGGCGGAAAACGGCAGGTTGCCCACATAGATCTTCGTCATGCAATCAAACTCCTGAAACTTACAGATACCGGCAGGAGTGGCGCCGAAGGGTTCAAATGGTCGGCGTACACGCTGCCCCCTGGTGTCGAGAACGATTCGGCTTTTCAGACTCGGAAGCCAACTCGCAAGCAAGGCGGGCGGCAGGCGGCAGGAAAGGGAAAGGTCACGAACCGGCGCGGACGATACCCCAACGGCGGGGCGGGGCACAAGCTCGGAACGCGCAAATCTGCGCCTGCGGGGCGGGAGTCAGCGTCGCGAGCGGCCCGCGAGCTGCTCGAGCGCACGGATCTGCAGCACCGTGGAGTCGGAAGCCGGCAGCAGTTGGTTGGCGTGGCCGACGAAGGAGGGAATCTCGGCGGCCGGCAGCGGCCGGCTGATGAGGTAACCCTGGGCGAAATCGCACCCCAGGCGGCGCAGCAGGTTCCAGGCGTCGGGGGTTTCCACCCCCTCGGCGACCACCTTAAGTCGCATGCTGTGCCCGAGCTCGATGGTCGAGGTGACGATGGTGGCAGCCCCGCCGGCCGCCTGGGCGATCAGCGAGCGGTCGATCTTGAGCTCATCCACCGGCAGCAGGCTCAGCTGCGAGAGCGAGGAGTGCCCGGTGCCGAAGTCGTCGATCGCAAAGCGCACCCCGGCGATGCGCAGCAGCTGCATGTTGCGCGCCGCGCCCTGGGGATCGCGCATCACGGCGCTCTCGGTGATCTCGAGCAGCAGCAGGTGCGGCGGCACCCCGTGGCGGCGCAGCAGCTCGAGGATCTCCTCGACCAGGTCGGGATCGAGGATGTCGGGGGCGGAGAGATTCACCGCCAGCTCGAGGTCGAGGCCCGCGCGGCGCCACTCGCCCATCTGCCGCACCGCCGCGCCGAGCACCCAGTTGGTCAGCCGGCGCGAGCCGCCGGTGCTCTCGGCGAGCGGCACGAACTCGGCGGGCGACACCGGGCCGAGCTGCGGATGGGTCCAGCGCACCAGCGCCTCGAGCGAGCGCACCGAGCGCGTGGCCATGGTGACCAGCGGCTGGTAGGCGAGCGTGAGCGCTTCCGTCTCGATCGCGCCGCGCAGGTCGGTGATGAGCGCGAGGCGCCGCCGGTGCTGATCGTCGCGCCCCGGGCGGTACATCGCGACCCGGGTACGCGTCTCCCCGGCGTCCTCGAGCGCCACCTGCGCCCGCTGCAGCAGTTCCTCGGCCGTGCGCCCGTGCTCGGGCACGAGGCACACCCCACAGGCGACGTGCAGGTCGAGACCGACGCCGGCGAGGTGAAAGCCGGTATGGATCACGCCGGCGAGCTGACCGGCGTAGAGCGGCGCACGGCCGGCGGAGCAGCCCGGCACGATCACCAGGAACTGCGACTCGCCGATGTGCGCCACGGTGTCGGCGGCGGCGACGTTCTGCCGCAGCCGGTGCGCAACCTCGCGCAGCACGTCGTCGCCGACCGAGAGCCCGAGTGAGGCGTTGATGTCGCGCAGGTTCCGCAGGTCGACCAGCACCAGCGCGCCGGTGTTGCCCCGCCCGCCCTCGCTCACCAGCCGCTCGAGCGCCTGGGTGGCGAACACGCGGTTCGGCAACTGCGTCAGGGGATCGTGCAGCGCGTGGAAGGTGATGTCGGCCTCGCGCGCGGCGATGTTGCGCTGCATGGCGTTGAAGGTCTGCGCGAGGCTCCGGAACTCCTCGCCTCCGGAGACGCTGACCGCGGTGTCGTACCGGCCCTGCTCAATGCGGTGCGCGGCGCGCACCAGCTCGCCGATCGGCGCGGTGGCGCTGCGCCCGAGGATCGCGCCCACGGTGGCGGCCAGCAGCAGCGCGATGCCGTCGATCGCCAGCATCGCATCGCGCAGGTCGCGGTAGGGGGCGAGCACCGCGCGCTGGGATTTCAACAGCAGCACCTCGACGGGGTCGCCGAGCGTGTCGAGCGAGCGGGCCAGAGTGAGGTAGTCGCGCTCGCCGAGCCGCACGATGCGCGGCGGCGCGTTCGCCTCCGCCACCGGAGCGGCGAGCCCGGCGTTGCGCAGCGCCGCGGGCAGGGTGGATGCGATGCGCAGCACGCCGTCGTGGCCGTGCACCAGCAGCGCGACCTCGGAACCGACCAGGTCCTGGATGCGCCGCGCGAGCGCGTCGTCCGCCACGAAACCCATTGCCACCCAGGCGATGATCTCGGGAGTTCGCACCGGCGCGAGCACGATCTCGTAGGAGCTCGGGCCGAACACCATGAAAACGGGCTGCTCGCGCGTCCCGCTGCCTTCGCCGATCAGCGCCTCGAGGGCGCGGTCAGCACCGGCGGCCGCCGGCGCCGAGGAGGCGAGTACGCGGCCGTGCGTATCGAGCACCAGCACGATGTCGGCGCCGATGCGCCGGGCGTTGTTGCGGGCGGCCGAGAGGATGGTGAGGGTGTCGCCGCTCGCGACCGCCTCGCGGAAGCCGAAGTCGGCGGCGGTGACCGCGACGCCGTTGGCGAGCTGCCCGGCGCGGAAGCGCAGCAGCTGCAGCGCCAGGGCGGCGCCGGAGCCGAGCTGCTCGGCGGCCCGCGTCTCGACCGTTGCCCGGGTGCTGGCCAGCACTGCGGCCAGCGTCACAGTTTGCGTGACGATCACCAGGCCGATGATCAGCACGAGAAGCCGTTTGCGGAAACTGCCCATCAAAACACGCTCGAATGAAGCCTTACATCCTAGGCGTCCCGCACGGCTTGTTGCGAGGACCTGAACACGGGAATGAGACCTCGAGCACGGACCGTTCCGGGCGCAGCGGCTCCCCGGCTGATCGCCGGGCTGCTCGTCGTGCTCGGCGCATTCGCCGCGGCGCGCGGCGCGCTGGCCGCCACCCTGGTGATCACGGTGCATACCGCCGACGGCCACGCGCTGCCGGGCGCGGTGATCACCGCCTGGCCGGCCGAGGCGACGGCGCGCCACCCCGCGCCGGCACACGCCGTCATGGACCAGGTGAACCGCGCCTTCGTGCCGGACCTGCTGGTAATTCCGGTCGGCTCCACGGTGACCTTCCCCAACAGCGACAGCGTGAGCCACCAGATCTATTCCTTCTCCCCGGCCAGGCGCTTCCAGCTGCCGCTGTACCGCGGCAAACCCTACCCGCCGGTGCACTTCGACACCCCGGGCGTGGTGACGCTCGGCTGCAACATCCACGACGAGATGCTCGCCTACCTCGTGGTGACCGACGCACCCTACTTCGGGCGCACCGACACGAGCGGCACCTGGTCGGCCGAGGTAACGCGCGGACGCTACCGGATCGCGGTCTGGCATCCGCGGCTGCGTGACAACGGCGCGGATCTGGAGCGCGAGCTCACGGTAGGCGAGACCGACAGCGCCGAGATCACGCTGCGCCTCGCCAAGCCGCTGCAGCCCGCACCGCTCACCGACCGGCCGCATTCCTGGGACTATTGAGGAGCCGCGCCCGCATGAGCCCGAGCGAACCGCACCCCGCGCCCGTGAGGCGTCGTGCCGCCGCCATCGCGGCAACCACGCTGGTGCTGCTCGCCGGCGCCGCGCGCGCCGACGACTGGGAGGCGAGCCTCGATCTGCGGCTGGTCAACTCGAACGGCTATCCCTCGTTCATGGACGGCGGCGTGAGCGGCGTGCGCTTCGACAAGGACGACTCGGGACTGGCGCTCGGCCGGGCGCGCTTCGCGCTCAATCAGTCACTCGGCGAGCTGTGGCTGGTGCATCTCGACGTCTCTGCCTGGGGAGGCGATGCCGACAACAACCCCGTCGGCGCGACCGAGGCCTACCTGCAGTTCCGCCCTTACCCGTTCGCCGGCTACCGCCTGCGCATCAAGGCGGGCGCGTTCTATCCCCCGGTATCGCTCGAGAACCGCGCCTCGGGGTGGGAATCGCCCTACACGCTGTCGTTTTCGGCGATCGACAGCTGGCTCGCCGAGGAGGTGCGCACGATCGGCGTCGAGGCACAGCTCGACTGGCTCGGCACACGGCTCGGGCACGACTTCGACCTCGGGGTGACGGGCGGGGCCTTCGGCTGGAACGAGGAAGCGGGCGGGGTGCTCGCCGAGGACGGCTTCATGCTGATCGACCGGCAGACGCCGATCGGCGGGCGCATCGGCCAGCCGGGCACGGGTCCCTTCGGTCCGGCGGTGCCGTTCCGCCAGTTCGATCGCCGCGCCGGGGTCTACGGCGGCCTCGAAGCGCGCTGGTTTGACCGGCTCACCGTACAGGCGCTGCGCTACGACAACCGCGCCGATCCGACCACGCTCGACACCGTGTCGAACGTCATGGCCTGGGAGACCACCTTCGACAGCGCCGGAGCGCGGCTCGAGACCGAGGACGGCTGGACTGCGATCGGGCAGTGGATGAAGGGCAACACCGCGATCGCCCCGGGGGGCCTCAGGCTGGTGTGGCCCTTCCGGGCGGAGTACGCGCTGGTCTCGAGGCGGCTCGGCCGGCACACCTTCGGCGCGCGTTATGACCGCTTCGAGGTGGATGACAGCAACGGCGACGGCGACGGCAGCGAGCGCGGCCATGCCTGGACCGCGGCCTGGGTGTTCACGCCCGATGAGCACTGGCGCTTCACGCTCGAGTGGCTGCGTGTCAGCAGCAGCTCCTACAACCGCAACGACGCCTTCGGGCTGCCGGCGCTCGCCACCGAAACGCAGCTGCAGCTCGCGGTCCGCTACGCGCTCGGCTCGGCGACCCGCTAATCAATTGGAAAAATCGCCTGCGGCGATTTTTCAGACATCAGCTTCGTTGCCGGGCGCCAAAGGCGCGACTTTGGCGCCCTGCGCTGCGGTGAGCCCCCGCGTGCCAGCCCCTAGCGGTAGCGCGCCAGTACCTTCTCCAGACCCTGCGACCCGGGTGACAGCCGCTCGTAAGGGATGGCGTTGAGCGGGGCCTCGGGGGTGCCGTTCACCTGGTGGAACTCGTGCTGTGCGCTCTCGTCGAGGAACAGCAGTCCCGTGAGGTACTCGCCGCTCTTCATGCGCTCCTGGATGTGCGCCGCGGCGGTGGCGCGGTTGGTCGGGTCGTAGGCGCCGTCGAGCTTGCGCAGCACGATGCGGCTGCCGTCGTGCATCGCCACCGGCAGCGCCTCGCCTTCCCGGTAGTCGGCGGTGATTTCGCGCTCGAGCGGCACGAAGTCGGCGTGCACCGCGGGCTCGTAGTGCTCGCGCGTGTAGGCGTGGCTCTTGGTCGAGCCCTCGTGGTCGTTGAAGGTCACGCAGGGCGAGAGCACGTCGATGAGCGCGAAGCCGCGGTGCCGGAGGCCCGCCTGGATGAGCGGCACCAGCTGCTGCTTGTCGCCGGAGAAGCTGCGCGCGACGAACGAGGCGCCGAGGGTCATGGCGAGCAGCACCGGGTCGATCGGCGGCTGGAAGTTGGTCTCGCCCTTCTTGGCCCTGGTGCCGATGTCCGCCGAAGCGGAGAACTGTCCCTTGGTGAGGCCGTACACGCCGTTGTTCTCGATGATGTACAGCATGTCGAGGTTGCGGCGGATGGCGTGGCAGAACTGCCCGAGCCCGATCGAAAGCGTGTCGCCGTCGCCCGAGACGCCGATGTAGTTGAGAGCGCGGTTGGCGGCATTCGCCCCCATGGCGATCGAGGGCATGCGGCCGTGCACCGAGTTGAAGCCGTGGCCGCCGCTCACGAAGTAGGCGGTGGTCTTGGATGAGCAGCCGATGCCGGAGAGCTTCACCACGTTCTGCGGCTCGAGCGCGAGTCCCCAGGTCGCCTCGACGATCGCCGCCGTGATGGAATCGTGGCCGCAGCCCGCGCACAGCGTCGAGAGCGCCCCCTCGTAGTCGCGGCGCGTGAGCCCGAGCGCATTGCGCGGCAGCGACGGGTGGGCGACCTTGGGCTTGGCGATGAAAGTCATGGCGAGGCTCCGTGCAACGACAATCCGCCCGGGTGGTCAGCCATGGGCCGCCGCGTCCCGGGGCTTCATCCCGCGCTCGTGCTGCAGCTCCGCGAGCACTCCATCGACGATGAACGCCGAGGAGATGGGCAGTCCGCTGTAGTGCAGCAGCGAGCGCAGCTTCGACTTCTCGACGGCGGTCTCGAGCGTGAGCAGCGAGCGCAGCTGCGCGTCGCGGTTCTGCTCCACGATGAACAGCAGCTCGTGTGCGGCGAGGAACTTCTCGACGTCCTCGCTGAACGGGAAGGAACGCACCCGCATGTAGTCCACCGCGACGCCGCGGTGCCCGAGCAGGTCGCGCGCCTCGCGGATGGCGCCGTCGCAGCTGCCGAGGGACACGACGCCGATCTTCGAGTCCGCGGTCGCGTCGATCACCGCGCGCGGCACCAGGCGTTTCGCCGTCGCCCACTTGCGCAGCAGCCGGTCGAGCACCACCTGGTAATCGGCCGAGTCCTCGGTGTAGGCGCCGTACTGGGTATGTCCCGAGCCGCGCGCGAAATACGCCGCCTTGGGATCGACGCCGGGCAGCGTCCGGTAGGGGATGCCGTCATCGTCCACGTCGAGAAAGCGGTAGAACTTCTTGAGCTTGAGGACTTCTTCCTTGCCGAGGACCTTGCCGCGGTCCGGCCGGTAGCTGTCGTCCCACTTCAGGTCGCGGCACATCCAGTCGTTCATGCCGATGTCCAGATCCGACAGCACCAGCACCGGAGTCTGCAGCCGCTCGGCAAGGTCGAAGGCCTGCACCGCCATGTAGAAGCATTCCTCGGGGTTGGCGGGGTACAGGCACACGTGCCGGGTGTCGCCGTGCGAGGCAAAGGCGGCCTTGAGGACGTCGCCCTGCTGGGTGCGCGTCGGCATGCCGGTCGAGGGACCGACGCGCTGGATGTCGAAGATCACCGCAGGCACCTCGGCGTAGTAGGCGAGCCCGAGGAACTCGTTCATGAGCGAGATACCGGGACCCGAGGTGGCGGTAAAGGCGCGCGCGCCGTTCCACATGGCGCCGATCGTCATGCCGATGGCCGCGAGCTCGTCCTCGGCCTGGATAAAGGCGAAGTTCTTCGCGCCGCTGTCCTTGTCGACGCGCATGCGGTCGGCGAACATCTTGAAGGCGTCCATCAGCGAAGTGGACGGGGTGATCGGGTACCAGGCCGCGACCGTGGCGCCGGCGAAGATGCAGCCGAGCGCCGCCGCCGTGTTGCCGTCGATCATGATGTGCCCCGCGGTGCTGTCCATCTTCGCGACGCGCAGCGGCAGCGGGCAGGCGAAGTGCTCGCGCGCGTAGTCGTAGCCGAGCTGGATCGCCTTCATGTTGCTCTCGACCAGCTGCGGCTTCCTGGCGTAGGTCTCGGCGAGGAGCTCGCGGATGCGCGCCAGGTCCAGGTCGAGCAGCGCCGCCAGCACGCCCGCATAGCAGATGTTCTTCATCAGGATGCGGGTGCGCACGCCGTTGAAGCTCTCGTTGCAGAGCCGCGCGAGCGGCACCCCGAGCACCGTGATGTCGTCGCGCTTGAGCAACGCCGGCCGCGGCCAGGTGGAGTCGTAGACCAGATAGCCGCCGGCGGCGACCTCACGCATGTCGCGCGTGTAGGTCTCGGCGTTCATGGCCACCATGAGATCGACGGTACCTGCGCGTGCCACATAGCCCTCGCGGGTGACGCGGATCTCGTACCAGGTGGGCAGGCCCTGGATGTTGGAGGGGAAATAGTTCTTGCCCATCACCGGGATGCCGCTCCTGAAGATCGATTTCATGAGCAGCGTGTTGGCGCTCGCCGAGCCGGTGCCGTTCACCGTGGCGATCTTGATGGTGAAATCGTTGACGCGGGTGGCTGTGGGGGACATGGCTCGCTTCGCACCTGGCATGCGGCGGATGGGGTTCAGGCGATCTTCGCGGGCCGCGCCGCCGCCACCGGCTGCGGCTCGTCGGCGGCGTGCGGCCAGCGGAGTTCGGACTTCTGCATGTCCCAGGCGGCGGTCGGACAGCGCTCCGCGCACAGGCCGCAGTGCACGCACAGATCCTCGTCCTTGACCATCACGCGGCCGGTCTGCGGGAGCGAGGCCGACACGTACAGCGGCTGCGCGAGGTTCCTGGCCGGCGCCTTGAGACGGCCACGGAGCTCGGCCTCCGGGCCGTTGTGGGTGATGGTGAGGCAATCCACGGGGCAGATGTCGAGACAGGCGTCGCATTCGATGCACAGCTTCGCGGTGAACACCGTCTGCACGTCGCAGTTGAGGCAGCGCTGCACCTCCTGCTCGACCTGCTCGGCGGTGAAGCCGAGCTCGACCTCGATGTTGAGCTTCTTGAAGCGCTCCTTGAGCGAGACGTGCGGCATGAGGCGCCGCTCGACCGGCGTGTAGTCGTTCGAGTACGACCACTCGTGCATGCCCATCTTGCGGCTCTGCAGGTTCATGCCCGGCGCCAGCCGCTCGCTCACCGGGCGGCTCTGGCAGTGGTTATGGATGGAGATCGCCGCCTGATGGCCGTGCTCGACCGCCCAGATGATGTTCTTGGGACCGAACGCGGCATCGCCGCCGAAGAACACGCCCGCGCGCGTCGACTGGAAGGTGACCGGGTCGATGACCGGCACGTTCCAGCGGTCGAACTCGATCCCCAGATCGCGCTCGATCCACGGGAAGGCGTTCTCCTGGCCGATGGCGAGGATCACGTCGTCGGCCGGCAGGAACTCCTCGGCCACGATGCGCTCGGCGGTGATGCGCCCGGCGCCGTCGAGCTCGTACTCCATGCGGTCGAACAGCATGCCCTTGAGGCGCCCGTCCTCCGTCACGAAGCTCTTGGGCGAGCGGTTGACGACGATCTCGACGCTCTCCTCCTCGGCATCCTCGAGCTCCCAGGCGGAAGCCTTGAAGAAGCCGCGCGGCTTGCGCGCCATCACCTTGACGCTCTCGGCGCCGAGGCGAAGGCTGGTGCGGCAGCAGTCCATGGCGGTGTTACCGACGCCGATGATGAGCACGCGCCTGCCCACCGCCGCGATGTGGCCGAAGGCGACCGACTCGAGCCAGGCGATGCCGATGTGGATGTTGGCCGCGCCCGCCTCGCGCCCGGGGAGCCTGAGCTCCTTGCCTTTCGGTGCGCCCGAGCCCACGAACACCGCGTCGAACCCGCCCGCAGCGAGCAGCTCGCGCAGACTCGCCACGGGGGTGTTGAGCCGCAGCTCCACGCCCATGTCGGTGATCATCGCCATCTCTTCGTTGAGCACCGTGGCGGGCAGGCGGAACGAGGGAATGTTGGTGCGCATCAGCCCGCCGGGCTCGCCGTACTGCTCGAAAATGGTCACCTCGTAGCCGAGCGGCATGAGGTCGTTGGCCACCGTGAGCGAGGCGCAGCCGGCGCCGATGCAGGCGATGCGCCTGCCGTTCTTCACCTGCGGTATCTGCGGCAGGCGGCCGGCGATGTCGTCGCGATGATCGGCGGCGACGCGCTTCAACCGGCAGATCGCCACCGGCTTCTGCTCGATGCGACCGCGGCGGCACGCGGGCTCGCACGGACGGTCGCACACCCGCCCGAGGATCCCCGGGAAGACGTTCGAGTGCCGGTTCACCATGTAGGCGTCGGTGAAGCGGCCCTGGGCGATCAGTCGGATGTATTCGGGGACATCGGTGTGGGCCGGGCAGGCCCACTGGCAGTCCACAACTCGATGATAGTAGTCGGGATGTGAGGTATCGGTGGGTTCCATTCACACACTCGGGGCGCGTGGGAGCGCAAGTATAGTGGCGCGCGGCGGATTTTTTCCGTCGCGCACGGCGCATTTCAGCGCCACTCCGGCGCTCCCCGGATGTGCCTATATTGCACTGCAGCAATCCCTGCGTCCACCAGTGCCTATACTGCGCTTAAGTCATGTCCGAGCAGCTTGCCACCGAGATCCGGCTGCGCCGTGCCGCGCGCGTGCTCGAGGTGAGCTTCGCCGACGGCAGCCGCTTCGCGCTGCCGTTCGAGTACCTGCGCGTGCACTCGCCGTCCGCCGAGGTGAAAGGCCACGGGCCGGGAGAGGAAACGCTCGTCCTCGGCAAGGAGAACGTCGGCGTCGTCGCGGTCGAGCCCGTGGGGCAGTACGCGGTGAAGCTCGTGTTCGACGACGGGCACGACACCGGGCTGTACACCTGGGGGTACCTGCACGAGCTCGGACGCGATCACGCGGCGAAGTGGGCGCGCTATCTCGAGCGCCGCTCGCAGGCGCTCGCGCGCTGACTGCGTGCCCGCAGCGGGCGCACGGCGCGAGCTCTGCAAAAGCAAAGCGGGCCGGGCTATCACGCCCGGCCCGCTGCACACGCAAGACCCCCCTGAACGGTGCGGATTCTAGCGCATGCGCGCGGCAGGATGGCAACGACGATCGCGCCGGGACCCTCGTGGCGATCGACTAGAATGCGTCTCATCTTTGAGCGGCGCGTGAGCATGGCAGAGGAGCCCTCTACCGACTTCGGCTTCGAGCGCGTCCCGACGCCCGAGAAGGCGCGGCGTGTGCGCGGGGTGTTCGACTCGGTCGCCGGACACTACGACCTGATGAACGACCTGATGTCCGCAGGCGCGCACCGGCTGTGGAAGCGCTTCACGCTGGCCCTGGCGAACCTGCGACCCGGCCAGCAAGCGCTCGACGTGGCGGGCGGCACCGGGGACCTGGCCGCGGGACTGGCGCGCCAGGTCGGCGCACGCGGCCTCGTGGTGCTCACCGACATCAACGCGGCGATGCTCGCACGCGGGCGCGATCGGCTGATCGACGAGGGCTTGGTCGGCAATGTCGCCTGCGTTCAAGCCGACGCCGAGCGCTTGCCGTTTCCCGACGGCAGCTTCGACTGCATCACCATCGGTTTCGGCTTGCGCAACGTCACCGACAAGCCGCGGGCGCTCGAGTCCATGCGCCGCGTGCTGCGGCCCGGCGGGCAGCTGCTGGTACTCGAGTTCTCGCAGCCGCGCGTGGCGGCGCTCAAGCCGCTCTACGACGCGTATTCGTTCCGCATCCTGCCGCTGCTCGGCCGGCTGGTGGCTCACGACGCGGCGAGCTATCGCTATCTCGCCGAGTCGATCCGCATGCATCCCGACCAGGAGACGCTGCTCGCCCTGATGCGCGCCGCGGGGCTCGAGGGCTGCCGCTACCACAACCTCGCCGGCGGCATCGTCGCGGTGCACCGCGGCTACCGCTACTGAGCGCGCCCAGGCGCCGCACCCAGGAGCTTTCAGGATGCTGAGCGGCACGATCGCCAATCTCCTCAACCGCGGACTCGCGCGCTCGGTGCGCGCGCGGCAGCTCATCGCCGAGCTCACCGGCCGGAGCCTCGCGATCGAAGTGCGCGGCACCGTGCGGCTGCGGGTGGAGTCGAACGGCGCGCTGCTCGGCGTGGCGCTGGACGCGACGGCGGCCGACGCCACGGTAAGCGGCGGGCTGCTCGGCCTGCTCACGCTCGGCGCCGAAACGGCGCCGGCGGCGCTCGCGCAGCGCGGCGTCGAGATCACCGGCGATGCGCAGATCGCCGCCCGGTTCCGCGAGCTCGCGCAGCTGCTGTGGCCGGACCTCGAGGAGGAGCTCGCGCTCGTCGTCGGCGACGTCCCGGCGCACCAGCTCGCGCGTCTCGGGCGGCTCGGCCTGCGCTGGACCCGGGGCGCCGCCGACACCGCCTGGCGCAACCTCGCCGAGTACCTCGGCCACGAGACCGCGGACCTGGTGCCGCGCCGGGAGGGCGAGCAGTTCCTGCGCGGCGTCGACGCGCTGCGCGAGGACGTCGACCGCCTCGCGGCACGCCTCGAGGCGCTGGCGCGGCGGCGGGCGGCACCGTGAAGCTGCGCGTGCTCGTGAGGCTCATCGAGATCCAGCGCGTGCTGGTGCGGCACGGGCTCTCGGATTACATCCGCGCCACT
>DASSQU010000038.1:0-6137 GCA_035702325.1 Steroidobacteraceae bacterium | reverse complement strand
CGCAGCGGCGCCACCAGGCGCTCGGCATCAGCCGGCGCCGCGCAGCAGCACACGTCGAGCTGGATGACGCGCTCGCGCCGCTCGCGGTCGAATTCGAAGGAGATGTAGCTGACCAGCTCGTCGGGCGCAGCCGAGCAGATGTCGGCGTAGTCGCGCAGCACGCGGCGCGCATCCGCGTACGGCAAGGTGACGAGGCCGCCGTACACCAGCGGCGCCAGCTCCTGCAGCCGGTAAGTGAACGAGGTCACCACACCGAAATTGCCGCCGCCGCCGCGCACTCCCCAGTACAGATCGGGATTTTCCGCGGCGCTCGCCCGCAGCCAGCGGCCATCGGCCGTGACCACGTCGGCCTCGAGGAGGTGGTCGATCGTGAGTCCGAGCTTGCGGCTGAGGCGGCCCTGACCGCCGCCGAGCGTGAGACCGGCGACGCCGGTGTCCGCCACGGTGCCGAGCGGCGTCACCAGCCCGAACGCCGCGCTCTCGCGGTCCACCGGGCCGAGGAGCGTCCCCGGCTGGACCCGCGCCTGGCGCGCGACCGGGTCGACGAGCACGCCGCGCATCGCCGACAGGTCGACGACCAGTCCGCCGTCGCAGACCGACTGCCCGGAGAGACTGTGGCCGCCGCCGCGGACTGCCGTCAGCAGTCCGTGCGCCGCTGCGAAGCCGACGGCGCGCCGCACGTCCGCGGCTCCGGCACAGCGCGCGATGAGCGCCGGCTTGCGATCGAAGGCCGCGTTCCACATCCTGCGGGCGGCATCGTAGCCGCCGTCGGCGGCGGACATGAGCTCGCCGCGCAGGCTCGAGCGCAGGTCCGCGACCTCGGAGGCGGTGAGGATGAGCTGCCGGCCGTCGAGTCCGATCGCGGGGATATCGCCCCCGGCGGCCGCGGGCGCCGCGGCGGCGCGGCGCTGAGGAACGGAAGCCGAGGCGAGCGCGGCGAGGCCCGCCGTGACGAAAGTTCTTCTTCTCATGATCCCCCCTGACGCAATGCGCGGGGCCGAGGTTGCCGCGCGCGCCGCTCCCCGTCAAGATGACTCATGAGCGATCCGACCGCAGCGCATCCAGGCGGCAGCGCGGGTGTCGGCCAGCTGCTTCGCCGCCTGGTCGTGCTGCAGCCCGGCGAGGCGCCGGCGCTGCTCGCGTCCTTCGCGACGCTGCTGTGCATGTTCGCGAGCTACACCATCCTGCGCCCGGTGCGCGACGCGCTCGGCATCACCTCGGGACTGGAGAAGATCCCCTACCTCTTCTGGGGTGTGTTCGCCACCATGCTGCTGCTGCAGCCGGTCTACGGCTGGCTGACGTCGCGCGTCCCGCGCACGGTGTTCCTGCCGTGGGTCTACGGCTTCTTCGCCGCGAACCTCATCGCGTTCTACCTGTGGTTTCATCTGCAGGCGGACCACACCTGGATCGCGCGCAGCTACTTCGTGTGGGTGAGCGTCTTCAACCTGTTCGTGGTGGCGGCGTTCTGGAGCCTGATGGCGGACGTGTTCGACCGCGAGCAGGCGGGACGGCTGTTCGGCTTCATCTGGGCCGGCGCCAGCACCGGTGGGCTGATCGGGCCGCTGATCGACCACTACCTGGCGGTGCCGCTCGGGGCGATCAACCTGCTGCCGATCTCGGCGGCGCTGCTGCTGGTGTCGCTGGTATTCATGAGGCAGATCATCCGCTGGCAGCGCCGGCGGGGCGCGGTGCGCGCCGCGGGCGCCGCGGCCGCGCCGCGCGCCGAGGACGCGCTCGGCGGGGGCAGCTGGTCGGCTTTTGCCCAGGTGGTGCGTTCGCCGTACCTGCTCGGCATCGCGGCGTTCGTGCTGCTCATGACCTGGGTGTCGACCCTGCTGTACCTCGAGCAGCAGGCGTTCGTCGCCCGCGCCTTCACCAGCGCCGACCAGCGCGCGAGGTTCTTCGGCGGCATCGACTTCTGGGTGCAGGCGGCCTCACTGACCATACAGCTGCTGCTGTTCGGCCGGCTGTTCAAGTGGGTGGGGCTGCGGGTGGTGCTGGCGTCGGTGCCGGTGCTGATGACCGCAGGCTACGCGCTGTTTGCCGCAGCGCCGCGCTTCATGGTGCTGGTGGTGGTGTACGCCGTGCGGCGGGTCGCCGATTACGCGCTCACCCGTCCGTGCCGCGATGCGCTGTTCACGGTGGTGAGCCGCGAGGAGAAATACAAGGCCAAGAGCCTCATCGACACCTTCGTGTACCGCGGCGGGGATGCGCTCAGCGGCTCGCTCTACAAGGAGCTCACCGGCAGCTTCGGCGCGGGGCCCGCCGCGATCGGCTGGCTGGGAGCGCTGATCTCGGCGCTGTGGACGGTGCTGGCGCTCGCGCTCGGCCGCGCCCAGGAGCGCGCCCGCGGCGTCGTCAGTTGAAGTGGCTGCCAGGGCCTGCGGCCCCGGCTAGGCGGCGCTCGAGGCGACTTCGGGGGCGACGCCGGCGCGCAGCTCCTCGGCCGCTGCGACGATTTCGGCGGCGCTCGCGAAACGATCGGCGCGCGACTTGGCCAGCAGCCGCGCGAGCAGCGGCTGGTAACGCTGCAGACCCGGCGGCAGGGCCGGCGGCGGGCTGCTCACGTGCTGCTGCAGCACATCGAGCGCGGTGCCGCCGGTGTAGGGCTTCTGGCCGGTCAGCATCTCGTAGAGGATGACGCCGAGGCTGTAGAAATCGGAGCGGGCGTCGAGCTCTTCCCCCAGCGCCTGCTCGGGACTCATGTAGTAGGGCGAGCCGAGCAGCACCCCGGTCTGACCGGTGCGCATGCTGGTGGTGCCGCCGTCGAGCGAGCGCGCCAGACCGAAGTCGATGAGCGCGACCGTATCGTTGTCGCGCAGCATGACGTTGGGGGGTTTGAGGTCCCGGTGCACCAGGCCCGCCTGATGCACCACCTGCAGCGCCGCGGCGATCTCCTGCAGGTACAGCAGCGCCTCGCGCTCGCTGAGACCGCGCTGGATGCGCGCCTTCAGGTCGCCGCGCGGCAGGTATTCCATGGCGAGGTATTCGAAGCCGGCGTGCACGCCGTAGTCGTAGATCTCGACCACCAGCGGGCTCCTGATGGCGAGCACCGCGGTGTACTCGCGCTCGAGAAACTGGCGGCCGGCGGCCTCGTCGCGCAGCGTCTTGGAGACCTTGAGCGCGACGTTGTGGCCGCGTGCGGCGCTCGTTGCGAGGTACACCACCGCCTTCTCCGACTCGCCGATCTTGAGGCGCAGCGTGTAGCCGGGGATGAAATCCTCGCCGGCTGGCGTGGTGAGCAGCGACACGACGCCCGGCGCCGGCAGCGGCGGCGCGGCGGACTCGGCGTCGGGGTGAGCGGCGCCCGGCGCAACCGCCTGCGCTTCGCCGGCGGCGCTCTGCGCGGCGCGGTCCCGCGCCAGGTGCGCAAGGCTCGCGAGGCGGCGCGCCACGCGGCGCTCGAGGCGCCGCAACGCCACGCGCACCGAGGTGCTGAGGCGTTCCGGGGTGAGCAGGCGCTTGGGCAGGTAGTCGAGCGCCCCGACCTGCAGCGCGCGCACCGCGGTGAGCTCGTTGCCGTCCTCGGCGATCGCGATCACTGCGGGCGCGGCCGGCTGGTCCCGCAGCCGGCGCAGCAGCGTCAGTCCCAGCGAGTTAGGATCCTCCGGGCTGGTGCCGAAGGCGCACACCAGCATCACCAGGTCGCAGTCGCGGCCGGAAAAAGTCGTGCACCAGCGCTCGAATTCCGCCAGATTGAGCATGCTGACGCTGGCATGCGGGCAGAGCACGTCGAGGTGGTGGCGCAACCACTCCCCGTAGCGGACGTCGTCGTCGACGATCAGTATGCGTGCCGGAGGCGTGTCGCGTCGGGCGCTCATTTGGGCACGATGACGCAGACGCCCGCCCCTGTCGTGCGCGACCGACGGATTCTGTGAAGCTCATTCTGTGAACTGGTTCAAGGTGTGAAGCGGTTCTCCGCGCCAGCGCCGCCCCGCACGTCCCGGGCGCGCCGCCGCGGCTTCAATCGCGCGGCAGCAGGAACTGCGATCCCTGGTAGGAGACCACCGCTCCCTCGGGGATTATGTGCTCGACGCGCACGCCCTCGGGGAGCGCATCACCTTCGCGGAGCTTGTGCATGTTGATCATCACCCAGCGATCCTGCGGCCGCTCGGCATACGCGTGCAGATCGAGGCGCAGCTGCGGCAGCTGGGCGCCGGGAGCGTTGGCCGCCTGCGGGTAGAGCGGCATGCCGAGGCCGGTACCGCGCTTCACGTGGCCGAAGGCCGTATCGGACGGCGGCTCGACGGCCGGTGCCGTGTCATCGGGCCCCGGATTGTCCGCGGCAACGGCAGAGGCGGGTGCGGCCCGGGCCGCCGGCTGCGGCGCGGGCGGCACGCCGCCCGCCGGCGCGGCAGCGGGCACCAGCGCCGGAGCCGCGGCGGGCGGTGCAGGCGCGGCGGCAGAATTCGCGACGCCCGGTGCGGCCGCGGCCGCGGCCGGCGGTGCCGATGCACCCGGCGCGGCGCTGTGCGCGGCGGGATGGCGCACCAGGAGCCAGCCGACGATGGCGAGGTTCACGGCGAGCAGCACCGCGATCGCGACGGCCCACAGGGGCAGCGCGCTGCGCGGGGCTGCGACCTTCACTTCGAACAGCGCCGGACCGCTGTGGCGCTGGCGGTCGCTCTCGGATTTCTTCAGTGCATCGAGGATGAACGACATCGGTTACCCGCCATGAGCATCGGCGCCCGAGAGCAGCGGCACGCCGGGCCCGGCGACCGCGCTCGCCAGCGCAATCTGCGTCTGCACGCCGGCGATCCCGTCGACCGACAGCTGGTGCTGGCGCTGGAAGTCGCGCACCAGCGCGGCGAGCCCGGCGTCGAAGACGTCGCTCACCGGGGTGCTGCTCTCGACGTGCGCCAGGCGCTGCAGGCTCTGACGCAGCCAGCGGACCTGCGCGCCGCGCATCCCGGGCGACAGCGTCTTCACCGGGGAGTTGACCGGACGCCACAGCATCACGAAGTCCCCGAGCCAGTAGTGCGACAGCTCGCCGATGCTCACGGCGTGCGATCCGCCGAGCTCGAGCCGTGCGTGCTCGTCGTCGAGACCGGTGAGCACCACCTGGTGATTCGTGCCGGCGGCGTCGCTCAGCATGAGGATGGCCGGGTGATTGTAGAGCCGCAGCTGTCCGAAGGAGCCGCGCTCGGCGACGCACTCCAGGTGCTGCTGCGATGCCTGGGTGCACGGGTCGGTGCCGTCGGGCTGGTAGCTCGCGCCCCACAGCCCGAAGAGCCTGGTGAAAGCCCCGTCGGTGTCGGTCTCGGCGGCATTGGCGGCGAGCAGCTGTGCGAGCGTCGGCGCCGCGGACGGGCCGCCGCGCGCGCCGCCGGCGAGCGCGGCGGCGGGCTGCGCGATGGCCGCTGCGGCATCGGTGGCGCGTGCCGCCGGACCGCGGCTCGCCGGTCCCCACGGTGCGAGATTCCACAGCGCGGTGGTGGCGAACAGCAGCGCCGCGCCGAGTGCGGCACTTGCCGCCCAGGGAAGCCAGCCCGGCGCGAAGCGTCGTCCGAACACCTCGGCCGCGGCGACGCGCACCAGCGGCGCGGTGACGCGGTGACGGTCGAGCGAGTAGGCGCCGAGCAGCGCGCGGTCGCAGATGACGTTGATGACGCGGGGCACGCCGCCGGACAGCCGGAATACCTCGCCGAGCGCCCGTGGGCCCAGGATGTCGGTGGTGGCGCCCGCCACCCGCAGGCGATGGCAGATGTAGGCGGTGGTCTCGGCGCGCGACAGCGGCTTGAGGTGGTAGCGGCCCGTGATGCGCTGCGCGAGCTGGCGCAGCTCGTTGCGCGACAACAGCTCGCGCAGCTCCGGCTGGCCGATCAGGATGATCTGCAGGAGCTTCTGCGTGTTGGTCTCGATGTTGGTGAGCAGGCGCACCTGCTCGAGCACCTCGGGCGAGAGATTCTGCGCCTCGTCCACCACCAGCACGACGCGCTTGCCGGCGGCGTGGGCCCGCAGCAGATGGTGCGACAGGATGTCGACCAGGTCCTTGAGACTGTGCACCGCTGCGTCGGGCACGCCGATGCCGAGCTCCTCGCAGATGGTGAGCAGGAACTCGGGCGGCGTCACCTTCGGATTGAGGATCAGTGCGATCTCGGCGTCCTTCGGGGTCTGCGCGAGCAGCGAGCGCACGA
>DASSQU010000037.1:0-4486 GCA_035702325.1 Steroidobacteraceae bacterium | reverse complement strand
CCGACCGGCGGCTCGGTGATCCTCGCGGCCATCATGCTCAAGATGGGGGGCTACGGCTTCCTGCGCTTCAGCCTGCCGGTGGCGCCGGATGCGAGCCGCGAGCTCGATGTGCTGGTGATCGTGCTGTCGCTGATCGCGGTGATCTACATCGGCTTCGTGGCGCTGGTGCAGCAGGACATGAAGAAGCTGATCGCCTACTCCTCGATCGCCCACATGGGCTTCGTGACTCTCGGGGCCTTCGTGCTCTACGAGATCGTGCGCAGCACCGGCACCCTCCAGGGCGCCGGTATGGGGCTCGACGGCGCCATGGTGCAGATGGTCTCGCACGGGCTGATCTCCGGGGCGCTGTTCCTGTGCGTCGGAGTGCTGTATGACCGCCTGCACAGCCGCCAGATCGCCGACTACGGCGGGGTGGTCAATACCATGCCGGTGTTCGCGGCCTTCATGGTGCTGTTCGCGCTCGCCAACACGGGGCTCCCGGGCACCTCGGGCTTCGTGGGCGAGTTCCTGGTGATCATCGCGAGCTTCAGGGCGAGCTTCTGGTATGCGGCGCTCGCCGCGGTGACCCTGATCCTCGGCTGCTGCTACACGCTGTGGCTGGTGAAGCGCGTGGTGTTCGGCGCGGTCGCGAACCCGAAGGTGGCGGCGCTCGCGGACCTCAACGGCCGTGAGTTCGTCGTGCTCGGCGCGCTGGCGCTCGCGGTGCTCATCGTCGGGGTGTGGCCGGCGCCGCTGCTGCGGGTCATGGAGCCCTCGATCCAGCACCTGGTGACCCAGGCGATCGCCACCAAGCTGGGAGGCGCGTGCAGGCATGCCGGCAACGATCATGAGCTTCGCAAGCGTCGCACCGGCGATCGCCGAGATCTGGCTGGTGGCCGCCGCATGCGCCATCCTGCTCATCGACGCGTTCGCCGGCGCGCGGCACCGCGGTCTGACCGCGACCCTGACGCTGCTGGCGCTCGCGCTCGGGGCGGCGCTCACGGTGAGCTACGGACAGGTGGCGCAGCGCACCGTGCTGTTCGACGGCCTGTACGTCGCCGACGAGCTCGGCACGGTGCTCAAGCTCGCGGGCTTCCTGTTCGTGGCGGTGGCGCTGCTCTACTCGCGCAGCTACCTGGAGAACCGCAACATCCTGCGCGGCGAGTACTACGTGCTGTCGCTCACCGCGCTGCTCGGCATCTTCGTGCTGGTGTCGGCCGGGAGTCTGCTCACCGTGTACCTCGGGGTCGAGCTGCTCGCGCTGTCGGTGTACGCGCTGGTCGCCTTCGACCGCGATTCGGGCGTCGCGGCCGAGTCCGCCATGAAGTACTTCGTTCTCGGGGCGATCGCCTCGGGGGCGCTGCTGTACGGCATGTCGCTCATCTACGGCCTCAGCGGGACGCTCGACCTGGCACGGATCGCCGCGCAGCTGCACGCGCCGCTCAGTCCGGGGCTGATCCTGGGGCTCACCTTCATCGTGGTGGCGGTCGCCTTCAAGCTCGGTGCGGTGCCGTTTCACATGTGGCTGCCGGACGTGTACGAGGGCGCCCCGACCAGCGTGACGCTGTTCATCGGCACCGCGCCGAAGCTCGCGTACTTCGCGCTGGCGCTGCGGCTGCTCGCCTTCGGGCTGCCGGGCGCGGTGCTCGAGTGGTCGCGGATGCTGGCGGTGCTCGCGGTGCTGACGCTCGTGGTCGGCAACGTGGTGGCGATCGTGCAGAGCAACCTCAAACGCATGCTCGCCTACTCGACCATCGCCAACGTCGGCTTCATCGTGCTCGGCTTCGTCGCCGGCACGCCGGGCGGCTACGGCGCGGCGCTCTACTACACGCTGGTGTACGTGCTGGTGGCGCTCGGATCCTTCGGCGTGATCCTGCTCGCCAGCTCCCGGGGCTTCGAGGCGGACCGGCTCGACGACTACAAGGGGCTCTACCGGCGTGATCCGCTGCTGGCACTCGCCATGATGGTGCTGATGTTCTCGACCGCGGGCGTGCCGCCGTTCGTGGGATTCTGGGCCAAGCTGCGCATCTTCCAGGCGCTGTGGGAGACCGGCCACCTGTGGCTGGTGGTGATCGCGGCGGCGATGTCGGTGGTCGGCGCCTTCTACTACCTGCGGGTGATCAAGCTCATGTACTTCGACCCGGCCGCCGAGGGCCTGCCGCCCACGGTGCGCGCGACCGGAGTGCGCTTCGCCCTCGGAGTCAACGCCGTCGCAGTGCTGGCGCTCGGCGTGCTGCCGGGTCCGCTGCTCGACCTGTGTGCACGTGTCATTCACTGAGGAGAAGTGAGATGCAGCGCCCACTCCGGCAGCTCGTGTGGCTCGCGCTGCTGGCCGCCGCACTCGGCACCGCGCAGGCGCAGGCCGTGCCGCACTACCGCATTGTGCAGCAGCTGGCGCTTCCCGGGGACGAGGGCTGGGACTACCTCACCTTCGAGCAGGGCGGCCACCGGCTGTTCGTGGCGCACGGCTCGCGCGTACTGGTGGTCGACAGCGACAAGCTCGCCGTGGCCGGCGAGATTGCCGATACCCCGGGGGTGCACGGCATCGCACTCGCTCCCGACCTGGGGCGCGGCTACGTGAGCGCCGGACGCGCCGGTACCGTCGTGGTCTTCGACCTGAAGACCCTCGCGCGCCGCGGGGAGATCAGGGTGACCGGGGATAACCCCGACGCCATCCTCTACGATCCGGCGACGCACCGGGTATTCACCTTCAACGGGCGCGGGCGCAACGCCACGGCCATCGATGCGCAGAGCGACACGGTGCTCGGCACCATCGCGCTGGATGCCAAGCCGGAATTCGCCCAGTCCGACGGCAGGGGACGCGTCTACGTCAACTTCGAGGACCGGAGCAGCCTGGCGCTGCTCGATCCGCGCAAGCTCGCGATCGTCGCGGTGTGGCCGATCAGCGGTTGCCGGGAACCCTCGGGGCTCGCGCTCGATGCGGCGCGCGAGCGGCTGTTCCCCGGCTGTCAAAACCAGGTGATGGCCGAGGTCGACGGCCGCACGGGCCGCGTGCTGGGCAGCGTTTCGATCGGCGCGGGCGTCGACGCCACCGCCTTCGATCCGGGCACAGGCCTCGCCTACGCCTCCTGCGGCGACGGGACGCTCACCGTCGCGCGCGCGACGCGCGCCGGCGCGCTCGAGGTGGTGCAGTCCGTGCCGACGCAGCGCGGCGCACGCACCATGGCGCTCGACCTGCGCACCCACCGCGTGTTCCTGGTGACCGCGGACTTGGCACCCGCGCCGCCGGCGAGCGCCGGGCACCCGCAGCCGCGGCCGCAGATCCGGCCGGGCTCGTTCCGGCTGCTGGTGCTCGATCCGGATTTTCCGCCATGAGCCCACGCGCCGCAGCGTTGCTGATGGCGGCGCTGCTCGGCGGCGCGGCGCTGCCGGCGGCGCACGCCGCCGCAGCGGACGGCGACGCCGCCTACGACACCCTGGCGCGCGAGATCTTCGCGCAGCTGATCGGCATCGACACCACCGACCAGCACGGCAACGTCACCACCGCGGCCGAGGCGATGGCGAGGCGCTTTCTCGACGCCGGCTTCGCGCCGGCGGACGTCCGGGTGCTCGGCGCCAACGACCACAAGAAGAACCTGGTGGTGCGGCTGCGCGGCACCGGCGCTCACAAGCCGGTGCTGCTCATGGGGCACCTCGATGTGGTGGATGCCAGGCGCGAAGACTGGAGCACGGACCCGTTCAAGTTCGTGGAGAAGGACGGCTTCTTCTACGGACGCGGGGCGAGCGACATGAAGGACGGCGACGCCATCATGGTGGCCACCCTGATGCGCATGAAGAAGGAGGGCTACCGCCCGAGCCGCGACCTCATCCTGATCCTCACCGCCGACGAGGAGGGCGGCTGCTGCAACGGCGTCAGCTGGCTGCTGAAGAACCACCGCCAGATGGTGGATGCGGAGTTCGCTCTCAATCACGACGGCAACTCGATCATGTCGGCGCACGGCGTGCCGCAGGTGTTCGAGCTGGGCGCGACCGAGAAGGTGTACGCCGACTACCGGCTGGTGCTCACCGACCGGGGCGGCCACAGCTCGCTGCCGCGGCCCGACAACGCGATCTACGAGCTCGCCCGCGACCTGCTGAGGATTTCCCGCTTCCAGTTCCCGTTCGAGCTCAACAACGTGACGCGCGCCTACTACGAGCGCATGGCGCAGATCGAGACCGGCGAGCGCGCCGCGAACATGCGCGCCATCCTCACCGATCCGCCCGATCCGCTGGCGATCGCGCGCCTGTCGCGCGATCCGATCGATCATTCCACCACCCGCACCACCTGCGTGGCGACCCGGCTCTCCGGCGGCCACGCCAACAACGCGCTGCCGCAGCGCGCCGAAGCGGTGGTCAACTGCCGCATTCTCCCCGGCCACTCGCCGGAGGCGGTGAGGCAGCAGCTGTTCAGCGTGGCGGCCGACCCGAAGCTCAGCGTCGACTACATCGCCGACGACGGTACGCTGTCGGACCAGGCCCCGGAGCACAAGGGCGCGGCACCGCCGCC
>DASSQU010000036.1:0-2327 GCA_035702325.1 Steroidobacteraceae bacterium | reverse complement strand
AAATCGACGCGGTGCTCGAGCACCGCCCGGGCGAGCGACTTGAGTGCCGCGATGCGCATGGCGGTGATCCCCAGCCCCTCGAGATTCGCGCGCGCGAGGGCTGCGGCGCCCGGAAAGAGGTGCGTGAGCCCCGCGCCGCCGCCACGCAGCGGCTCGCCCGCGCGCTCGACGAGCCGCGCGGCAAGCGTGCGCGCTGCGGCCACGCTCACCTGCTGACCGAGCACCGCGCGCACCGCGCATTCGAAGGCGTCCCACGCGCCCGGGATACGCAAGCCGGGGTGCCGCCGCACGAGCGGCCCGATGAGCGTATCGGCGGCGAGCCCGGCGCCGATGCGCGCCGGGTCGCCCGCCAGATCGAACACGCGCCGCGCCGCCGAGGCGAGCGGCAGCAGCGCCGAGGGCGGCGCCCCGGCCACGTGCAGCTCGAGCGCGTTCACGCCGGCGAGCGGGCGCACGCACAGCCGCGCGGATCCGCCCGCGCAGGCGAGCGTGCGGGCGTAACCGCGTTCATCGACCCGCTCGACACCCGCAACCGCACGCAGCGCGAGAAACTCGCGCAGGTGCGCCCAGTCGTAGGGCGGCCGGTAGGCGAGGCGCAGCCTGACCTCGTCGCTCGCCGCCCCGGCGCCGCCTCGCCGGCTCGCCCGGCGCAGCTCCCGCGGCGCGCGCCGGTAGGCGGTGCGAAACGCCTCGTTGAAGCGCCGGCAGCTGCCGAAGCCCGCCGCCATCGCGACCTGGGTGACCGGCAGATCGGTCTCCTCGAGCAGACATACCGCGAAATGCAGCCGCCGGGTCTGCGCAACCGCGATCGGCGCGGCGCCGACGTGGCGGGCGAAGAGGCGCACCAGGTGCCGTGCGCCGATCCCCAGGTGCGCCGCGAGCGCATCGACCGAGTCCTCGTCGAGCGCACCGGCATCGATGAGCCGCAGCGCGCGCCGTACGACCGCGGCGGTGCCGAGCCAGGCCGGGGTACCGGGTGCGGCTTCCGGCCGGCACCGCAGGCACGGCCTGAAGCCGGCCGCCTCGGCGGCGGCGGTGCTGGCGAAGAAACGCACGTTGGAGCGCTTCGCCCAGCGCGACGGGCAGATCGGCCGGCAGTAGATACCGGTCGAGGTCACCGCGATGAAGAACTTGCCGTCAAAGCGCGGGTCACGGCTGATGCGTGCGCGGTTGAGCGCCTCGGGGTCGAGGCCGGCGATGGTCTCCATACCTGCCACGATACCCGGGAGGGGAGCGCCACAGTGGCGGTTTTCGGACCTCGCGGCAGGATGCGTCCCGGTGCTGCCGCGAGCGCGCGCTGCGCCTTCAGCCACCCTCCCTGGCGAGGGCACGCGCGAAGGCCGGCCGGGCGACGACCCGGCGCGCGTAGGCCTCGATCGGCGGCGATTCCGGCAGCAGCGGGCTCTGGCCGAACAGCGCGAACGTCGTGCCGTAGAGCACGTCCGCCGCCGAGAAGCGCTCACCGAGCAGATAAGGTCCCTGCGAGAGCCGCGCGGTGAGTGCGCCGAGCGCCTCCTCGACCGGCACCCATCCGGCCGTGCCCCGCGGCACCGTGACATTCATGAACCTGCACATGAAAGCCGGCTCGAGCACCCCGCTGTAGTAGGCCAGCCAGCTGAGATAGGCGCCCCGCTCCCGATCGCCCACCCGGGGTCCGAGGCAGTTCTGCGGAAAGGCATCGGTCAGGTAGAGCGCGATCGCGGGCGACTCGAACACGACGATCCCGTCGTCGCAGATCGCCGGCACCTTGCCGTGCGGGTGCGGGTTGGCCGGATCGACCGCGCCGCCGCCGTCGCGGGTGCGGGTGCTGACGAGGCGGATCGTGTACGGCGCCCCCAGCTCCTCGAGAAGAAAGATGAAGCGTGTCGAGCGCGTCTTCGGGTGATGATAGAGCGTGATCATGGCGCACCCCCGTAGTGAGCACCGGCCATACTAAGCAATAATCGCGGCATGCTGCCCGGCCTTGCGCGCTACGGCGCCGCGCCCCGTCCACCCCGGTACGCAACGCCGGCGCGGAGTGCTCCATGACGGTCTGTGAGAGCGTCCGGCTGCGGCTGCGCAAGCTGGCCGGTGCCGACGCACCCTTCATGCTCGAGCTGCTCAACGATCCCGCGTTCCTCGCCAACGCCGGAGACCGCGGCGTGCGCACGCTCGCAGACGCTCGCCGCTACATCGAGACCGGGCCGGTGGCAAGTTATGCGCGGTTCGGCCTCGGGCCGTGGCTCGCCGAGCTCAGGAGCAGCGCGGAGCCGGTCGGTATCTGCGGATTGCTGCGCCGTGACAGCCATCCCGACGTCGAGATCGGCTTCGCGCTGCTGGCGCGCTTT
>DASSQU010000035.1:0-4758 GCA_035702325.1 Steroidobacteraceae bacterium | reverse complement strand
TGCGCAATTTCGCTTCGGCGAGGTGTTCGCCGATCTCAAGCGCGCCCCGCAGACGGTCGCGGACCAGGTCGTCCGCCTTCCCGGAGTGCTCGATGCGGAAGCGAGCGTGGTCGGCGGCAGCCAGTTGTTCGTGGACGGCGTCGCCGAACCCCTGATCGCCCAGCTCGTCGGGGTGCCGACCTCGACCGGCCCGCGGCTCAACCGCCTGTACCTGCGCCGCGGCCGCATGATCGAGCCGGGCGCGGCGCTGGAAGCGCTGGTGGACGAGGGGTTCGCGACGGCGCGCGGCCTGCGCCCGGGCGATCACGTCACGGTGCTGCTGAATGGCAGGCGCACGCAACTCGACATCGTCGGCATCGGCCTCTCTCCGGAGTACATCAACCCTTCGGTAGGCGGCGCCTTTCCCGATCCGAAGGGAGTGGGCGTCTTCTGGCTCGACGGGGAGCGTCTGGCTTCGGCATACGATCTGCATCACGCCTTCAACCATCTCGCCGTCATCCGCGCGCCCGGCGCCTCGGACGCGCAGGTGCTGCGCAGCGTCGATGAGGTCCTGCGCCCCTACGGCGGGCGCGGCGCCTACGGCCGCGCCGATCAACGCTCGCACCGGATCGTCACCCAGGAGATGAACGAGCAGCGGGTGCTCGGTACCGTCATGCCGTCGCTGTTCGTCTGGGTGGCGGCGTTTCTCCTCAACGTCGTGCTCGGCCGCCAGATCGCCACCCAGCGCGAGCAGATCGCGGCCCTCAAGGCGCTCGGCTTCGGCAACGACGCGATCCTGGCGCATTACCTGCAGTTCGTCGCGGTGGTCATCGGCCTCGGAATAGTCTTCGGGATGGCCGTCGGGCTCGCCTTCGGCAGATACATGACCGGCCTCTACAGCGCGTACTTTCATTTCCCGGTGGCCGAATTCCGCCTCGAGCCCGCGCTGGTTGCGATCGCCGCCGCCATCAGCTTCGCCGCCGGCGCCGGCGGAGCGCTGCTCGCCATCCGCCAGGTCGTGCGGCTGTCGCCCGCCCAGGCGATGCGTCCGCCCGCGCCGCCGCGCTACCGCCGGCTGCTGCTCGAGCGGATCGGGCTGGCGCGCTGGCTGGCGACCGCGACGCGCATGATCCTGCGCAACCTCGAGCGGCGCCCGGTGCGCTCGCTGCTGGCGATCGCCGGCGTCGCGGCCTCCGTCGCCCTCATCGTCTCCGGCACTTTCTGGTGGGACGCGGTCAACTACCTGGTCGACACTCAATTCAACGCCATCGAGCGCGGCGATGCGGTGATTGCGTTTGCCGAGCCCCGCGGCACCGAGGCGCGATTCGAAGTCGCGCAATTGCCCGGTGTCCTGCAGGCGGAGCCTTACCGCAGCGTTGCGGTCCAGCTCCGCAACGCACAGCATACGTACCGCACCGCGATCGTCGGTCTCGAGGCGGCGCCGGCGCTGCGCCGCCCGCTCGACGAGCGCCAGCGCGCCATCGACATTCCCCCCGAGGGAATCCTGCTCTCCAGTCTGCTGGCGCAGCGGCTCGCGGTGCGGCCCGGTGAGCCGCTCGAGGTCGAGGCGCTGGAAGGATCGCGCGTGCGCCGCGACCTGTTCGTAGCCGGGGTGGTGCAGGATCTGTTCGGTCTCTTCGGCTACATGAATCGCGCGGCTCTCACCCGTCTGATGGACGAAGGCGACTCGATGAGCGCCTTCGACGTGCACCTCGATGCGGGTGAGCGGGCGGCGCTCTATACGCGCGTCCGCGAGACTCCGGGCATCACCTCGCTGCAGATCAAGGCAAACTCGCTGGCGAGCTTCCGCGAGACCTCGGCGCGCAATGTGCTGGTGTTCACCTCCATCTTCACGATCTTTGCGGCGACCATCGCGGTGGGCGTGGTCTACAACAGCGCGCGCATCTCGCTCGCCGAGCGGGCCTGGGAGCTGGCGAGCCTGCGCGTGCTGGGGTTCAGCCGCGCGGAAGTCTCGACCCTGCTGCTCGGGGAACTGGCGATCGAAATCGGGGTGGGGGTACCGCTCGGGCTGTGGCTCGGGCGCGGCCTGGCGGGCCTGCTCACCGAGCTGATGCACAGCGAGACCTTCCGCATTCCGGTCGTCATCACGCCGCAAACCTATGTATTCGCGGCGGCCGCCATCGTATTGTCCGGTGTGCTGAGCGCCCTCATCGTGCGCCGGCGGATCGACCGGCTGGATCTGGTGGCGGTGCTGAAAACCCGGGATTGACGTCATGACGCTGCGAAATCGCTGGCTGCTGGCCGGGACGGTACTGGGGATCGCCGCATTCCTGGTGTGGGTACTGACGCCCGCCCCCGTGCCGGTCGAGCTCGCAACCGTCACGCGCGGCGCGCTCGAGGAAACCGTCGACGAGCAGGCGAAGACCCGGATCCGCGATCACTATGTGCTCTCGGCGCCCCTGGCCGGGGAACTGGAGCGGATTGCGCTGCGCGAGGGCGATGCGATCGCCGCCGGGGAGCCCCTGGCGCGCCTGCGTCCCGTGATTCCCGCGCTGCTCGACGTGCGGACCGAGCTGGAACTGCGCCGCCGCGTCGAGGCAGCCCGGGCCGTTCAGGAGCGTGCGGCGGCACGGCTGGCGCAGAGCCAGGTCGCCCTCGCCCAGGCGCGCCTCGAGGTCGAGCGCAGTCGCAAGCTCGCGGAGTCCCGGCTCATTCCCGCCGCCAAGCTCGACTCCGACGAACTGGCCTTTCTCATGGCCCAGCGGGAGCTCGAAAGCGCGAATGCCGACGTGCACGTGGCGCGGCACGACGTCGACATCGCCGTGGCCGCCGTCAGCCGTGCGCGCGAGGGCAAGCGCTCGGATGCCGACTGGGTGCTCAAGGCGCCGATCGCCGGTCGCGTGCTGCGTGTGCAGCAGAAGAGCGCGGGCAACGTTGCGGTCGGCGCCCCGCTCATCGAGATCGGAGACCTGGCGAACCTCGAGGTGGTGATCGAGGCGCTGACGAACGAGGCCACGCGCGTGACGCCCGGAGCGCCGGTCACCTTCGACAACTGGGGCGGTGCGCAGCCGCTGCGGGGACGGGTGCGCCGCATCGAGCCCTGGGGTTTCACCAAGGTGTCCGCGCTCGGCGTCGAGGAGCAACGGGTCAACATTCTCGTGGACTTCCTCTCCCCACACGAGCGTTGGGCCTCGCTCGGAGAAGGTTACCGGCTGGATGCGCACATCGAGGTGTACCGGAACGACGCCGCGCTCAGACTGCCGGCCGGTGCCCTGTTCCGTTCCGGTGCGCAATGGTCGGTCTACGCCGTCGGGAGCAATGGCCGCGTGCAGCGCGTGCCGGTCCGGATCGATCACCGCGGGCCGGTGTTCGCCGAAGCGCTGAGCGGCGTGTCGGAGGGCACGCGGGTAGTCATGTACCCGGGCGACAACATTGCCGACGGCGTGCGGGTGATCGCCGCCGCCGCGTCCGGGCGCTGATCAGGCGCCGGGATCGTTCGCGTCGGGATAGAACAGCTGCTGGCCGTCGACTCGGTAGCGGGCGATGTCGGCCTGGCCCTCCGGTGAGATCAGGTAATCGATGAACTCCTGGGCGAGCGCCTGCCTGACCTGTGGGTGCCTGACGGGATTGACCAGCGTCACGCCGTACTGGTTGAACAGGCGTTTGTCCCCTTGCACGAGAATCCGCAGGTCCCGCTTGTTTCCGAAGTGGACCCAGGTCGCCCGGTCTGACAGTACGTATGAATTGCTCGCTGCGGCGAAGTTGAGCGCGGCGCCCATGCCCTGACCGATGGACTTGTACCAGGCGCCGCGGGTCGCGGTGATGTCGACCCCGGCGAGTCTCCAGAGATTTTCTTCGGCAATGTGTGTGCCGGAGCGGTCACCGCGCGATACGAAGGACGACTCGCTGACCGCAATCAGCTCCAGCGCCCTCACGATGTCGTTGAGTCCCTTGATGCGGGCCGGATCGGCTGTGGGCCCGATGAGCACGAAATCGTTGTACATGACCGGGTAGCGTTTCACACCTTCGCCGTCGGCTACGAACTGGAGTTCGGCGGCCCTGGCATGCACGAACACCACGTCCGCATCGCCGCGTCGACCCGTGTCCAGGGCCTGGCCGGTGCCCTGAGCAATCACCTTCACCGCGATCCCCGTCTTGCGCTGGAAAATCGGCAGCAGGTACTCGAACAGACCCGAGTCCTCCGTCGAAGTCGTGGACGCCACGACAATCGATCGGTCGGCGGCCGCTGTGGGTCCGGTTCCCGGCAGCGCCAGCGTGAGCACCGCGAGGACCAGCCAGGCGCCGATGCGGTGCGCGGTTCTCACGGGATCACCCTACGATACCAGCAGTTCGCCGCTCAAGAACCGCTGCGCGGCCTGGGTCGCGGGAGCCGCAAAGAACCGCTGGGCCGTTCCACACTCGATCACCGTGCCGTTGTGCAGCAGCACGATGTCACCCGCGAGCCGCCGGGCTTCGCCAAGGTCGTGGGTTGCCATGACGACCTTGACACCGGAGCGGGCGACGGTACGCACGATGTCCTCAATGGCCTTGGTGGCGCCCGGATCGAGACTTGCGGTCGGCTCGTCTAGGAACAGCACCGTGGGCCGGCGGGCCAGCGCCCGCGCCAGCGCGACTCGTTGGATTTCCCCGCCCGAGAGGCTGCGGGCCGGGCGATCTGCGACACTCTCCAGACCGACCAGACGCAGCAATTCCCTGACACGCTGATCAACCTCTGCGCCGGACACGCCGGCGGCACGCAGGGCATAGCGCAAATTGCCCGCAGCCGTGCGCCGCAGCATCACCGGTCGCTGGAAGACG
>DASSQU010000034.1:0-2066 GCA_035702325.1 Steroidobacteraceae bacterium | reverse complement strand
ACCTCGGCAAGGCGCGCGAGCGCGCCCACATACTCTAAGGCCTGGCGGTGGCGCTCGCCAACATCGACGAGGTCATTGCCCTCATCAAGGCGGCGCCGGCACCGGCGGAGGCGCGGGACGCGCTGCTCTAGCGCGCCTGGGCGCCGGGCGTGGTGACCGAGCTGCTCGCCGCGGCCGGCGCGATCTCCACCCGCCCGCGCGGCGTGGCGGCCGACGTCGGCCTGAACGGCGGCGGCTACCGGCTCTCGGAGGCGCAGGCGCAGGCGATCCTCGACATGCGCCTGCACCGCCTCACCGGACTGGAACGCGAGCGGATCGTCACCGAGTACCAGCAGCTGCTCGACAGCATCCGTGATCTTTCCGACATCCTGGCGCGGCCCGAGCGCCTCACGCAGGTAGTGCGCACCGAGCTCACCGAGATGCGCGACAGCTACGGTGATGCGCGCCGTACCGAGATCAACCGCGATCACCTCGATCTCACCACCGAGGACCTGATCGAGCCGCAGGACGTGGTGGTGACGCTGTCGCACACCGGCTACGCCAAGAGCCAGCCGCTCACCGAATACCAGACGCAGCGCCGCGGCGGGCGCGGCAAGACCGCCACCGCGGTCAAGGACGAGGACTTCGTCGAGAAGCTGTTCGTCGCTCACACGCACGACACGGTGCTGTGCTTCTCCAACCGCGGCAAGGTGTACTGGCTGAAGGTCTACGAGCTGCCCCAGGCCGGGCGCGGCGCGCGCGGCAAGCCGATGGTCAATCTGCTGCCGCTGGGGGAGGGCGAGAAGATCAACGCGCTGCTGCCGGTCAAGCAGTACGACGAGCAGCACTTCGTGTTCATGGCGACGCGCGCCGGCACGGTAAAGAAGACGCCGCTCGCGGCGTTCTCGCGGCCGCGCTCGACCGGCATCATCGCCGTCGATCTGCACGATCACGACCAGCTGGTCGGGGTGGCGATCACCGACGGCGAGCGCGAGATCGTGCTGGTGTCGAGCGGCGGCAAGGCGATCCGCTTCCACGAGAGCGAGGTACGCTACATGGGGCGGGAGGCTGCGGGGGTGCGCGGCATCCGGCTGCATTCCGGGCAGGAGCTGATCGCGCTCATCGTGGTCGGCGAGGGCGAGGTGCTCACCGCCTCGGCCGCCGGCTACGGCAAGCGTACTCCGCTCGCGGAGTTCCCCCTGCACGGGCGCGGCGGCCAGGGTGTGATCGCGCTGCAGACCGGCGGTCGCAACGGCGACTCGGTGGCGGCGCTGCAGGTGCTGCCCGGGCAGGAGATCATGCTGATCAGCTCATCCGGCACGCTGGTGCGCACCACGGTCGATGAGATCTCCGTCCAGGGACGCAACACCCAGGGCGTGCGCCTCATCCGGCTCGAGGAGGGTGAGCGGCTGGTCGGCATCGAGCGCATCGAGAGCCTGGACGGCGAGGACACGGACCCCGCGGCGGGCGAGCCGACCGCCCGCTCCTAGGCGGGGTGCGGCGTGCGCGTATTCAATTTCGCCGCCGGTCCGGCCATGCTCCCCGTGGAGGTGCTGGAGCGGGCGCGTGCGGAGCTCACGGATTGGCAGGGCCTCGGGCTCTCGGTGATGGAGATCAGCCATCGCAGCAAGCCGTTCCTCGCGGTGGCGCGCGCGGCCGAGGGCGCACTGCGCGAATTGCTGGCGGTGCCCGGGCGCTACCGGATCCTGTTCCTGCAGGGCGGCGCGTCGGCGCAGTTCGCGGCGGTGCCGTTCAACCTCGCGCGCGCCGATTCCACCGTGGATTACCTGGTCACCGGCCACTGGTCGGCGAAGGCGCTGGCGGAGGCGCGGCGCCTCACCGGGCGGGTGAATGTGGCGGCCGATGAGGCGGCTTCGAATTACACCACCGTCCCACCGCCGGGCTCGGCGGCGCTCACCCCCGGGGCGGCCTACGTCCACTACACCCCGAACGAGACCATCGGCGGGGTGGAGTTTCCCTACGTGCCGCAGAGCGGCGGCGCGCCGCTGGTCGCCGACATGTCCTCGACGCTGCTGTCGCGCCCGCTGGATGTCGGCCGATTCGGGCTGATCTACGCGGGCGCGCAG
>DASSQU010000033.1:0-11172 GCA_035702325.1 Steroidobacteraceae bacterium | reverse complement strand
ACAGGAAGATGAACGCCAGCACCGCGCGCCCCACCTGATCGGGAATCGGCCGCCCGCCGATGCGCACCGGCGCCATGGCCGCCGGGTGGATCAGCAGCTTGAGCTCGCGGCCCGCCTGCCGCGCGAGCAGCAGCGTGCGGAACATCTTGATGCCGCCGCCGGTCGAGCCGGTGCTGCACACGATGCACGACAGGAACAGCATCCAGTACGGAGCGAACACCGGCCAGCTCTGGTAATCCTCGGTGGTCAGCCCGCTGGTGGTCGCCTGCGAGATGACGCTGAACGCCGCATGGCGCAGCGCAGTCATGAAACCGGGGTAGACGCCGTGCCAGCTGAGCAGCGCCGCGATGCCGACGACGCTCACCGCGGGGATGGCGAAGATCGCCTTGCACTCGGGGTCGAGCTGGTAGGTTTCGAGGCTGAGGCGCTTGAGGGCGATGAAGTGGCGCGCGAAGTTGAGCGAGGCCACCAGCATGAGCGCCGCCAGCGTCAGCTCGATCGCCGGGGAGTTGAACCAGGCGATGCTGCGGTCGTGGGTGGAGAAGCCGCCGAGCCCGACCGCCGAGAACGCATGGCAGATCGCATCGAACCACGACATGCCGCAGATGCGCAGCGCCACGATGCCGGCGAGCGTGATCAGCGTGTATACCAGCCACAGGGAGCGGGCCGTCTCGGTGATGCGCGGGGCAAGCCGCTCCTCCTTGACCACCGCCGGGGCCTGCCCCTTGTAGAGCTGCATGCCGCCCACCCCGAGGAGCGGCAGCACCGCGAGCGCCATCACGATGATGCCGAGGCCCCCGAACCAGTGCAGCGAATGGCGCCAGAAGTTGAGCGAGGCAGGCAGCGCATCGAGTCCGGTGAGCACCGTCGAGCCGGTGGTGGTGAGGCCGGACATGGCCTCGAAGAACGCTCCGGTGAAGCTGAGGCCCGGCAGGGCGAGCAGCAGTGCCAGCGCCGCCGCGGCCGGCAGCAGCAGCCAGCCGAGCGTCACCAGCAGGAAGCCGTCGCGCGGGCGCAGCTCGCGCCGGAAGCGCCAGGTGGCGGCGGCGAGCGCGAGCCCGGCGCCGGCGGTGATTACGGCGGCGGCGAGGAACTTCGGCCATAGCCCGTCCGCCATGACGAGCGAGCAGGCGGCCGGCAGCGCGAAGGTGAGCGCGAAGCTCGCGAGCAGGAGTCCCAGCACATGCGCGACTGCGAGCACCGCTTCCCCGATCCGCCCGGCGCTAGCGCGGCGAGCGCAGGAACAGCCGCTCCACCGCCTCGAGGTGGCGCCGGTCGGCGAGGAACAGGATGACGTGATCGTCGGCGCGCACCACGGTGTCGTGGTGAGCCATGATCACCTGGTCGCCGCGCACCACCGTGCCGATCGAGGCGCCCTCGGGCAGCGGGATCTCGCCCACCATCCGCCCGACCACGCGCGAGCTGCGCTCATCCCCGTGCACGATCGCCTCGAGCGCCTCGGCCGCCCCGTGGTGCAGCGCGTGCACCCGCACCACGTCGCCGCGGCGCACGTGCGCGAGCAGCGAGCCGATGGTGATGGTCTGCGGCGAGATGGCGATGTCGATGCTGCCCGACTCCACCAGCTCGGTGTAGGAGGGCCGGTTGATGAGCGCCATCACCTTGGCCGCGCCCAGGCGCCGCGCCAGCATCGCCGCCAGGATGTTGGCCTCCTCGGAGTTGGTGATCGCCGCGAACACGTCGGCGCTGTCGATGTTCTCCTCGATCAGCAGCTCCTCGTCGGCGGCATCGCCGTGCAGCACGATGGCCTTCTCGAGCAGCTCGGAGATCCGGTGGGCGCGGCGCGCGTCGCGCTCGATGACCTTCACCTGGTTGTCGCGCTCCAGCGTCTTGGCGAGGCGCAGGCCGATGTTGCCGCCGCCGGCGAGGAAGACGCGCTTCACCGCCTCGTCGCCGCGGCGCATCTCGCCCATCACCCGCCGGATGTCGTCGCGCGCGGCGAGGAAAAACAGCTCGTCGCCTTCCTCGACCACGGTGTCGCCCTCGGGCGGCACGCTGCGACCGGCGCGGTATATCGCCACCACGCGCGCCTCGAGCCCCGGCAGGTGCTGCGTCAGATCGCGCAATGCGTGACCCACCAGCAGGCCCCCGCGGCGGGTGCGCACCCCGACGAGGCGCACCTTGCCGTCGGCGAAGTCGAGCACCTGCAGCGTGCCGGGATGGTGGATGAGGCGCTCGACGTACTCGGTCACCAGCTGCTCGGGAGAGATGAACATGTCCACCGAGAGCGCGTCCGCACCGAACAGCGCGGGCCGGTCGGTGTACTCCGCGGCGCGGATGCGCGCGATCTTGGTCGGGGTGCGGAACAGTGTGAACGCGACCTCGCAGGCCAGCATGTTGACCTCATCGCTGGAGGTGAGCGCCACGAGGATGTCCGCCTCGGCGGCGCCCGCGGCCTCGAGTACCGTGGGGTAGGCGGCGTTGCCGGCCACGGTGCGCACGTCGAGGCGGTCCTGGAGGTCCCGCAGGGTCTCCTCGTTGATGTCCACCACGGTCACCTCGTTCGCCTCCTCGCGCGAGAGGTGCTGGGCCGCGGTGCGCCCGACCTGGCCGGCGCCGAGAATCAGGATCTTCATACGCGCCTACAACGGCTCGAGATTCGCATACTGCACCATCAGCCACTTGGTACCCTGGCGCTCGAAGCTCACCTGCACGCGGGCATGCGCGCCGTTGCCCTCGACATTGAGGACCACTCCCTCGCCGAACTTGCCGTGACGCACGCGCGCGCCGAGGCGCACGCCGGGCGCCGCCGGCTCCTCCGGGCGGAAGCGCCCGACGGCGAGCGGGCGCGCCACCTGTACGCGCGGCCGCACCTCCTCGATCAGCTGCTCCGGAATCTCGCGCACGAAGCGCGACACCTGACCGTAGCTGTCGATGCCGTGCAGGCGGCGCTGCTCGGCGTAGCTGAGATACAGCTGCCGCATGGCGCGCGTCATGCCGACGTAGCACAGACGCCGCTCTTCCTCCAGGCCGTCGAGATCGACGCCGGTGCGCTGGTGCGGAAACAGGCCCTCCTCCATGCCGGTGAGGAAGACCAGCGGGAACTCCAGCCCCTTGGCCGAGTGCAGCGTCATCATCTGCACGCAGTCCTCCCACTCCCCGGCCTGGCCTTCGCCGGACTCGAGCGCGGCGTGCGCGAGGAACGCCTCGAGCGGCGGCAGCTGCGCGTCCTCGGGAGCGAAGCCGCGCGCCGCGCTCACCAGCTCCTCGAGGTTCTCGACGCGCGCCTCGCCGCGTTCGGCTTTATCGCGCCGGTAGTGCTCGATGAGGCCGCTGTCCCTGAGTACCTGGTCGACCTGCTCGTGCAGCGCGCGCCCGGCGCCCGTGCGCGCCAGGCGCTCGATGAGCGCGAGGAAGCCGTGGATGGCGCCGGCCGCGCGCGCGCCGAGCTCCCCGGCGCCGGAGGCGGCCGCTTCCCACAGCGGCACGCCGCGCACGCGTGCCCGCTCGCGCAGCGTGTCGAGGCTCTTTACCCCCACGCCGCGCGGCGGCAGGTTGACGACGCGCTCGAAAGCGGCGTCGTCGGCGCGGTTGACGGTCAGCCGCAGGTACGCGAGCGCGTCCTTGATCTCGGCGCGCTCGAAGAAGCGCAGGCCGCCGTAGACGCGGTAGGGAATGCGGGCGCTGAGGAACGCCTCTTCGAAGACGCGTGACTGGGCGTTCGAGCGGTACAGGATCGCGATCTCGCGCCTCGAGCCCCCGTGGGCGGCGTGCTCGCGGATGCGCTGGGTGACGAACTCGGCCTCGTCGCGCTCGTTGAAGGCGGCATAGAGCTGGATCGGCTCGCCGCGCGTCCCGCTCGTCCAGAGCCGCTTGCCGAGCCGGCTGGCGTTGTGCGCGATCAGGCCGTTGGCGCCGTCGAGGATGGTGCCGGTCGAGCGGTAGTTCTGCTCCAGCCGGAACAGCGCCGCGCCCGGGTAATCGCGGCGGAACTGCTGCAGGTTCTCGGCGCGCGCTCCGCGCCAGCGGTAGATCGCCTGGTCGTCGTCGCCCACCACGAAGATCTGTGGGGAAGCGGCGTCCGCCTCCGCGCCCGCGGGTTGGGCCGCACCCGGGGCGAGGAGCCGCAGCCAGCGGTACTGGATGGCGTTGGTGTCCTGGAACTCATCGACCAGCACGTGACGGAAGCGCCGCCGGTAATGCGCGAGCAACGCGGGGTTGTCGCGCCACAGCTCGAAGGCGCGCAGCAGCAGCTCGGCGAAATCCACCACCCCGGCGCGCTCGCAGGCCTGCTCGTAGGCGCCATAGAGGCGGATCATCTGGCGGCGGGTCGCATCGGCCTCGTCGTCGAGGTGCTGCGGGCGCCGGCCCTCGTCCTTGCTGGAGTTGATGAACCACTGCACCTCGCGCGGCACCCAGCGCGCCTCGTCGAGGTCGGCGGCCTTGAGCACCTTGCGGATGAGGCGCTGCTGATCCTCCGCGTCCATGATCTGGAAGCCCTGCGGGAGGCGCGCGTCGCGCCAGTGCAGCCGCAGCAGCCGGTGGGCGATGCCGTGGAAGGTGCCGATCCAGAAACCCGCCGCGGGCAGCGACAGCAGCCGCTCGACGCGCGCGCGCATCTCGCCCGCCGCCTTGTTGGTGAAGGTCACCGCGAGAATCGAGTGTGGCGAGACACCGAGCGCCTGGATTGCCCAGGCGATCCGGTGGGTGAGCACCCGGGTCTTGCCGCTGCCGGCGCCGGCCAGCACCAGCACCGCACCCGGTGGCGCGGTGACCGCGGCGCGCTGCGCCTCGTTCAGCGGATCGAGGATCGGGGACAAATCCATGGCGGGGGGCATTCTACGGGAAAGGCCCCCGCTCCTTTACGCGCGCGGCGCCTCGCTTTCCTGGGCGAAGCGCACCAGCGCCACGGCGAAGCTGAGCAGCACCGGGCCGACGATCAGCCCGAGGATGCCGAAGGCGGCCGCCCCGCCGATCGCGCCGACGAAGATCGCGAGCGTCGACACCTCGGCGCGGTGCGAGGTGAGGAGCGGACGCAGGATGTTCTCGCCGATCCACAGCGCCGCGGTCCAGCAGCCGAGAAAGATCGCCGCTCCCCAGCGGCCGGCGAAGGCGAGATAGAGCACCGCGGGTACGAGGACCACGCCCGCCCCGGCCGGCAGGAAGGCGGCGATGGTGGCCACCACCGCGAACACCACCGGCGAGGGAAGCCCCACGAGGGCGAAGCCGATGCCGACCACGACTCCCTGGATGAGCGCGGTCGCCGCGGAGCCGAACACCACGGCGCGGGTGACGTCGCCGAGGTAGGCGAGCAGCCGCGCGCGCCGCTCGCCTTGCATCGGGATGAGGCGCGTCAGCGAGGCGAGCATCGTACGGCCGTCCTGCAGGAAGAAGAACAGCAGAAACAGCATCATGAAGAAGCCGACCAGGGTGCCGAAGACCCCGAGCGCGACGTTGCCGCCGACCGCCGCCGCCTCCCTGAGCAGCGCCTGGAGGCTGTCGGTCATCCAGCCCTGGACCTGCTCGACGCTTACCGAGGCGTTCTCGCGCACCCACTCGACCGCCCCGCCGATCAGCGGCAGGCCCGCGAGCCGGTCGACGATCTCGGGGTAGGAGAGGAAGCTGCGGCCGCGCAGCGCCTCGATGACCCGCGCCACCTGCCCGGCAAACACCACGCCGAGCACTGCGAGCGGGGCGAGCACGAAGAACGGGGCGAGCCCGGTGAGGATGCCCGCCGAGAGCGCGCGCCGGCCGCGCAGCCTGTGCGTCAGCCGCTCGTGCAGCGGGTGCAGGATGAAGGCGAGCACCGCCGCCCAGCCGATCACCCCGCGCAGCGGCCGCACGGTCTCGTAGAGCGCCCAGCCGAGGATCGCCGCGGCCGTGATCTGGAAGCTGCGGGTGTAGAAGCGGGACTGCATGCGGACCTCTGTGCGCGGCACCCGACGCGGGACCCAAGCGTAACGGGAAGCCGCGGGGGACGCGATCGGAAGGCGCCATCAGCGCCCGGGCGGCCGCACGCCGTCCGGTGCCCGGGAGGCGAAGCGCGCCACGAACGCACGGTCGGTGAGGCTGTCGAGGAAGGCGATGAGGGCGGCGCGCTCGGCGGCGGTGAGCGGCGCGCGCGGCAGCCGCCGGTCGTAGTGCGCGCCCCCGGCCACGCGGGCGCCGATCTGCGAGTAATGTCCGAGCACCTCGTCCAGCGTCGCGAAGCGCCCGTCGTGCATGTAGGGCGCGGTGAGCGCCACGTTGCGCAAGCCGGGCACCCGCAGCGGCTGCGTGCTGCTGCCGTCGCTCGCGTAGGAAGCGCGCCCGGTCTCGCCCTGCGCGTCGCGCCAGTTGCCGGAGAAGTTGAAGCCCGAGTGACACAGCGCGCAACCGACCCGCGCGGAAAAGAACAGCGCCATCCCCTCCTTGGCCGGCCCCGGGAGCGCGCCGGAATCGCCGCCGAAGACGTAAGCGTCGAAGGGCGAGTCGCCCGAGATGAGCGTGCGCTCGAAGGCGGCGATCGCCTGGATGAGGTGATCGAAACTGACCGCGGCGGAGCTTCCCGGAAAGGCGGCGGCGAAGGCGGCGGCGTACCCGGGTTCGCTGGCGAGCGCGGCGCACACGGCGCCTTCACGGCCCGCGAGCCCGAGCTCGACCGGGTGCGTGGCGAGGAGCGGCTTGCGCATCTGCGCTTCGAGCGAGCGCACCCGCGGGGTCGACCAGCCGAAGGTGATGTTGTAGGCGACGTTGACGAGCGCGAGTGCGTTGTGGGGGAGCAATTCGCCGGTGGCGCCGACGGCGCGCGCCCGTGCCTCGGAGAAGGCGCGCGCGGGATCGTGACAGCTCGCGCAGCTGTAGCCGCCGCTCACCGAGAGCCGCGGCTCGAAGAAGAGCCGCTGCCCGAGTGCCACCTTCGCCTCCGACATGGGATTGCCGGGCGGGACCGCCGGCCGCGGAAAGCCGCGCGGCAGGGACCAGTGGTAATCGGAACCCGGGCCGGCGGCGCACGCTGCGGTGAGCGCCCCGGGCAGCAGCACCGCGGCGGCCAAGAGCGCGACGCCGCCGGCGCGGCCGCGGGGCCGTGCCGCCGCCCGAGGAAGTCTCAGCGCCAGCCGGCCGCGGCGCCGGCCCGGGTGAGCGCGGCGGTCTGGCCCGCGATCTGGGCGCGCTCCTGGATCCACTTGTCGAGCTCATCGACGCCGGCGGGGTCGCTCCCCGAGGCGCCCGCGCGCTGCGCGGCGACCCAGGCCTTCATGGCCGCGAGCAGCTTGTCGGCGAGCGCACGGTTGCCCGCGAACAGGTCGAGATAGGCCTGCCGGGCGTCGGGGATGCGATTCACAGCGAGGTACGCCTCGCCCCGGTACTCGATCGCGTCCGGGTAGCCGGGCTTCAGAGCGAGCGCCTTGTCGTAGGCGGCGAGCGCATCATCGTAGCGGCCGAGCCGCCGGCTGGTGTAGCCGAGATAGTTCCAGCCCTCGTAAAGCTGCGGGTCGAGCTGCAGCGCCTGCTGGAACTTCTCGAGCGAGGAGGCGTAGCGGTCGTGCGCCTCGCGCGCCGCCTTGTCCTTGCGGGAGGCGTCGGTGGCCCGATCGGACTCGGCCTGAGCCTTGTCGGCCTTCTTCACGTAGCGCAAGCCGTCGTTGTAGAGGTCGTGGGCCTTCTGCTCGGGAGTCTCGACCCGCGGCGTCGCCGGGCGCGGCATCGCGCCGCCGCCGTTACCGAGCGCCGGTGCGGCGGCGCCGAGCAGCACGCCTGCGGCCAGGATCTTGAGGCGGTTGGACATGGGCTTCCCCGGTGCCCTCGCGCTAGCGGGGCGAGGGACGCCTATGCTGCCGTGGTGGCCGCGGTAGCGGCAAGTGCCGCAATCGGCCGCGCCGCCGGGCGCCGTTCCCCGGCGCGCTCACCAGCGGTTGCGCAGCTCCCGCAGCCTGACGAATACCGTGCGGGCGTCGGGCTGCCCGGGGAGATCCGGGAACGCCTCACGCAGCCGCGCGATCACCGCGGGGCTGTGCAGCCGGAAGAACGTGTTGATGCGCTTCTCCTCGGCGAGGGTGGTGACGGTGGCGGCTGCCGGGTCGTGGCCGCGCGCTCGCTCGAGCAGCCGCGCGGCGTCCGGGTTGCCGGGCTCGCGGTCGAGCGTGAACTCGAGGTTGCGCACGAGGTACTCGTGTCCCGGGTACACGCGCGTCGCTCCGGGGAGTCGCTCGAGCTGGGTCACGAAGGTCTCGTAGAGCGCCTGCGGGTCGCCGCCGTTGTAGCAGTTGCCCGCCCCGGCATTGAACAGCGTGTCCCCGCAATACAGCGCGGGTTCGTCGCCGTGCGCGATCAGGCAGACGTGCGTCATGGTGTGGCCGGGGGTATCGAGGCACTCGAGCTCGACGCTGCGCCCGACCCGGATCACGTCCCCGGCGGCGAGACCCCGGTCGACGCCGCCGATGCGCGCGGCCGCGCCGGCGTGGGCCAGCACCCGGGCCCCGGTAGCGGCCTTGAGCCCGGCGTTTCCCCCGGTGTGATCGGCGTGCTCGTGGGTGTTCACGATCTGGGTGATCTCCCAGCCGCGGCGGCGCGCCGCCGCGAGGCACAGCCGCCACTCGAGCGGATCGACGGCGAGCGCCTCACCGCTCTCGGCACAGGCCACCAGGTAGTGGAAGTTGCGCAGCGCGTTCCCCGACCAGATGCGTTCCGTCAGCACTGGAAAAGCTTCCCGTGTCGCCCGGCCGCAACGTACCCCGAAAGCGCCCCTGCGCGCCATAATGCGCCCATGGCGCACACCTTTCTGTTCGTGCCGGCGGTGTGGACCGCGACCGGAACGTTCTGGCGCGCCGACGGGGAGGCGCTCGAGGCGCTCGGCCGCACCGAGATCGCGCACCGCGAGCAGTGCTGGCTGCTCTCCGGCACGCTCAAGGTGCTCGGTGCGCCGCCGGTCGAGTTCGTGCATGCCTACCTGATCGAGCCGCCGGCCGCGGGGCCGAGTGGCGCCGCCATGAAGTGGACCTTCGAGACCGAGACCTTCGGCAAGCTCCGTGGCACCTATGCCGTGGTGGGCGCCTCGATCCTCTCGGTGTACGGCTGTGAGGCCTCCGGGTACCACGGCGCCGAGCATCTCGGGCAGGTCGATGACGACAACTACCGCTCGGCGGGGATGCTGCTGCTCGCGGACAAGATCATCTATTCCTGGCAGATGAGCCTCAGGCGCGAGGCCGCAGCCCGGGCAGGTAGTGATCCACCAGCAGAGCCGCGAACAGCCACATGAGGTAGCGCACCGAGAAGCGGAACACCCGCATCGGCAGCTCCTCGCGCGCGCTCACCTTGAGCGCGAGCGCGTGGTAGAGGAAGCCGGCGTTCAGCGCCAGCGCCGCGGCGAGATAGGCGAGCCCGCTCATGCCCGTGAGCCAGGGCAGCAGCGTCACCACGGTGAGCAGCACCGTGTAGAGCAGCACCTGCAGGCGCGTGAACTCCACCCCGTGCGTCACCGGCAGCATGGGAATGCCGGCGTGCGCGTACTCCTCGCGCCGCGCGATCGCCAGCGCCCAGAAGTGCGGCGGCGTCCACACGAAGATGATGAGGAACAGCAGCAGCGCGTTCGGGTCGACGCTCCCGGTCACGGCCGTCCAGCCGAGCACCGGCGGGGCCGCTCCGGCCGCCCCGCCGATCACGATGTTCTGCGAGGTCGCGCGCTTCAGCCACAGGGTGTAGATCACCGCGTAGCCGATCAGGGAGAGGAAGGTGAGCGCGGCGGTCAGCAGGTTCACCAGCAAGGCGAGCAGCGCCATGGCCGTGAGGCCGAGGACCGCGGCGAAGACGAGCGCGCGACGCTCGGTCAGATGGCCGGCGGGCAGCGGGCGGGCGCGGGTGCGCGCCATCTGCGCGTCGATGCGCCGGTCGAGCACGTGGTTGATGGTGGCGGCGCAGGCGGCCGCGAGCGCGATGCCGAGGCTGCCGAAAAGGAGCGGCTCCGCCGGCGGCACGCCCGGGCTGGCGAGCAGCGTGCCGACGAGGGCGGTGAAGGTGATGAGCGCGACGACCTTGGGCTTGGTGAGCTCGAGATAGCGCCGCCACAGCGGCGGCGCGTGCGGCAGCAGTTGCGGTGTGGTCGCCACGGTGCTCGCTTCGGGCTTCCGGCCGGGCCTGCGGTGGGAATGCGCAGCCTAACAGATCGCTCCGGGGCGCTCACCGCCGTGGCGCGTCCGGCACAGCCGCCGCCGGACGCGGCCTCAGCGCGTGCTGAGCGAGCGCAGCAGTGCGAGCACCGCGAGCAACAGCAGCGCGGCGCCAGCGGTATGCGCGGTGGCGAGCCACAGGGGGAAACCCTTCAGCACCATCGAGATCCCGAGGATGAGCTGCAGCAGCAGCGCCGCGAGCACCGCCCAGGCGCGCAGCCGCGCCGGCCCCAGCCCCCGGTGGCGCACCACGTAGAGCGCGGCGAGCGCGAGCGCCGCGCTGGCCGCGAGCGCGCCCAGCCGGTGGGTGAAGTGGATGGCGACGCGCGCCGGGACGGCGAGCGTGCCGCCCTCGTAGTCGACGTCGAGGCCGTGCCACAGCACGAAGGCGTGGCGGAAATCGCCGTGCGGCCACCAGGCGTGCTGACAGGTCGGCAAGTCCGGGCAGGCGATGGCGGCGTAGTTGCTGCTGGTCCAGCCGCCGAGCGCGATCTGCACGGCGAGCGCCGCCAGGCCGAGGAGCGCGAGGCTGCGGGCGGGGCCGCTCGCCAGGGCGCCGCCGCGGCGCGAGCGGCCGGCGCTCTGGAGCGAAGCGGCCCCCCAGGAGCTCACCGGGACCGAGAGCGCGAGCCACCAGAGGAGCCCGAGCGTCGTCATGCCGAACAGCAGGTGCAGCGTCACCACCAGCGGCTTCAATTGCCAGGTAACCGTGAGCATGCCGAGCAGGGCCTGCACGATCACGGTCGCGAGCAGCGCCAGCGCGACCACGGGATTCAGCGGGCGGGCCGGGCGTGCGGCGAAGGCGAGCGTGGTGAGGACCAGGATCAGCAGTGCCAGCGTGCCGGCGGCGTAGCGGTGGATCATCTCGCGCCAGGCCTTGCCGGGATCGAGCGGGCGGTCGGAATAGTGGCTGAGCGCGGCCGGGGAGTGCTCGGCGCCGAGCGGCGTGGCGTGTCCGTAGCAGCCCGGCCAGTCGGGGCAGCCGAGGCCGGCGGCGGTGAGGCGCACGTAGGCGCCGAGCACCACCACCGCGAAGCACAGCAGCACGCCGGCGAGGCACAGGCGGCGC
>DASSQU010000032.1:0-6150 GCA_035702325.1 Steroidobacteraceae bacterium | reverse complement strand
CAGGAGCGGGCACACAACCTGCCGCAGTTCACGCCGACGATTCCCGACGACCACATTGCCGGGCCGCCGCTCGACCCGGCGCACCAGCACCGCAAGCGCAAGTCCGACGACTGGCACCCGTATCACATGTAAGGGCGAGAGGCACTTCGAGGACCGGCGCCGCATCCGGCGGCGCCGGTCCTCGCATCCGGCGGAGCGTGCGGCTGCAGCGGGAAACGGCTCCGCTTCGCCGCAGCGGGGCCTTCAGCCCCCGAGCATCGTCTTCAGGTTGTCGAGACCGCCGCGGTAGACGCCCTTGATGAGCTTGACCGCGGCCTCGTCATTTTCCGACTCCGGGGGATTGTCGGAGGTGTTCTTGCGCTTGAAGGTCCCGCTCCAGGTGACCTTGGTCATGCCGCCCTTGCCGGCCCGCACCGAGATCGTTCCCGTGTAGTGGGCAACCGGCAGCGGCGACTCGACGATACGGTAGCGATAGAAATGGTGCGCGTCGTCGTACGCGAGCAGCTTCTCCACCACCACCGGGCCGCCCTTGACGGTCAGCTTTCGCACTGCTCCCGGCTCATTGTTCTTGCCCGAGACGAGCTGGTCGCTCGCAATTCCCGGATGCCATTTGTCCAGGCCATCGAAGTTCTTGACGGTATCCCAAACCTTGTCGAGCGGCGCTTTGACCTCGACGGTCTCGGTGACGTGCAGCGTCTTCGGCGGCTCCGCCCAGGCCGTGCCTCCGGCCAGAGCCGCGCCGAGCGTAAGGACCAGCAGCGATGTCTTCATTTTTGAGGTTCCCCTGGAGAGTGGGTGCCGAAGCTTACCCCAAAAATCCCGGGAACGCCGTCGGGAGCGAAGTCGCAGATCCCTGATCTGCAAGCGATCGGGCAGGCCTGACGCGGCGACCAATAAGCCATAGCTTAAGCTATAGCTGCCTGAGCTCGAAACCGCTGCCGATCGCTTCCGCCACCTTCGCTGCACCGGAGACAAGCCGCACGAGGGGTGATATGTAGCGAACCTGCGGGTCAGATCACTGACAGGGGTCGGTGCCCCAGCCAACATCCAACCTGACTCTTTGCGGGAGCAGCTGCGCGATCGACCTCGCGCCCGCCGGGGGATGGTCAGGATGACGCGATTCGGTCCCGGTTATGCACAGGAGCTCGAGCGGCTCGAGAGACAGTTTCGCCGCCAGCTCGCCCGCGACGCACAGCAGCTCCTCGAGCTCGAATCCGCGCTGACGATTGGTGAAGATCGCCGTGCGGCACTCGCCGCCGCCCGGCAGCTGGCGCATCGGCTGCGGGGAAGCGCCGCGACCTTCGGCGAGGTTGAGATCGGGTCGATGGCGGGCCTGCTCGAGGAGGAGGCCTTCGGCGCATTGCAGCTGGACAGCCGCGCGCTCGACCTGGCCGCAGTAGGCCCCTCCCGCCATCTTCTGCGCGAGCTCTGCATCCTGATGGGGAAATTGACGTCCGGACTCCTCTCGAGCGCGCTGAGCGACTAGCGGCGGCAGGCGGTGCGAACGAGGATCGGGGGCTTTCTCATCGGTGCGCTGCCCCGTGGCATGGAAAGCTGTGCGCCAGAGCGGCGCCAATGAGCTCTGCGGCGGGAAGGGCGCGGTCGCCGGGCACGGCCTTCAGCCGCTCGGCCAGCCGCGCCTTGAGCGGCCGCTCGAGCTCCTCGCCGGAAACGTCCGCGGGGATGCAGGGGCGGCCGCCCCGCGCCTTGTGGTCGGCGATGGCGAGTCCGACCGTGATGCCCTGCGTGACGCCGAGAATATAGATGCGGCAGGCGTTCTCGCTCACGTGATCCGTGCCGACGCACAGCTGTTCGAGGTCGCCGGCGGTCATGAGTGGTTCCTGGGGTGAGGCGGTGGCCGTCATCAGCGTGGCCGCGAGCATCAGGCTGCCGGCAATCAGTTTCATGGGGGAGTCTCCCGGTTGGCGCGCCGCCAGCGTAGCAAAACCTCGCCGCGGGACCTTCAGCGGCTGAGGTCACCGAGCAGCGTCCCGAGCGCGTGTCCCACCGGGGACGATTCGAAGTCGTAGTGGAAGCGCACCGACACCGGCAGCCCCTGCACGCTCTCGCTGTCGCTGAGCTGCTCGCGGGGCAGGAGATTCAGCACCACGGTCATCGGCCGCAGGCCGAACTGGTCGACCAGATCGGCGGGCATGCGCTGCGTGAGCCGCGGCGGCTCGGCCACGAACGCCAGCGTCCGCGTGCCGTCCGGGAAGCGGATGGTGGCCTGCATCCCGACTCGCAGCCGGGTGCCGAACTTCGGCGACGCGTAGGCGACCACGCGCGGGTTGTCGACGCGCGCCAGCAGCAGCACCGGCTCGCCGGGGGTGACGTACTCACCCGGCTTGGCGAGCAGCTCGAGAACGCGGCCGGCGTAAGGTGCCGCGAGACTCATCGCGCGCTGCTGCCGGGCGAGCAGATCGTGGTCGAGGTCCGCGGTGCTCGCCGCCGCGCTGCGCTCGGCGGCCGCGCGGGTCTGGAGCATCCCGACTTCGGCCTCGGTGGTGGCGGACTCGGCCGCATTCAGCTCGGCGACCGTTGCCGCGCCCTCGCCCAGCAGCTCCCCGATCGTGGCAGTGCGGTCGCGCCAGTAGCGCACCAGCTTCTCCCGGGCGCGCAGCTCCTCCGCCGCCGACTGCTGCTGAGCGGCGGCGCTGCGGCGGGTGGCGGCCGCGGTCTCGCGCTCGAGGTCGTTGCGGGCTGCGGCGGCGTCGAGCTCGATACTGTCGAGCACGGCGAGCGTCTGTCCGGCGGCGACCGGCTGGCCGACCGCGATGCGCAGCTCCTCGATCCGGCCTGCATGCGTCGCGCGGATCTCGTCCTGCTCGAGGAACACGCTGCCGTTCGCGGTCAGCGTGAGCCAGGAGCCGACGACTCCGCTCAGCAGCAGCACGATGGGCGAGAGCACCGCGACGAGGATCGCGTACCAGGCGAGCTTGTGTCCCTTGCCCGTCAGCCTGGCGTAGGGAATCTTGACGCCGCCCAGCTCGTCCGGCGCACGCGGCTTCGGGGGGCGAAAGTGCAGGTGCATGGTCACTCTCCGGCGGCGAGCATGGCGAGGTGCGGGGCTTCGCCCCAGGCATCTTCCAGTTGCAGCGTGAGGCCCGAGAAATTCGCGCCGGCGAGCGCCGACTCGATGTGCGCGATGCGGCGGCTGCGCTCCGCGCCGGGATAGGACCACAGGCTCGTCTCGGGGCCGGGGGTCCGCTCCAGGCTGAGGGCGACGCTGAAGCTCAGCTGCGGGTGCTGCGCGATGAGCGGCTGGGCGATCGCCACGGCGCGCTCGGGGTTGGCGACGTACACCATGAGTGTCGGGGAGACGTGCAGCCGCAGCAGCACGTCGGCGAGCGTGGCATCGCCGGCCGGCGCGTCGAGGTCGCGCGGGTGGAGGCTGAGGGCGACCGGCCAGGGGCTCGCCGCGCTCGCCGCCGCGAGCGTCTCGGCCAGCGCACCGAGCAGCGGCCCGCGCTCCGCGGCCGCCGGATCGAGCTGCGCGGGCTCGAGGTCGAGGTGCAGGCCGTCGAACGGTACCGACTTCAGGGCGGCGATGATTGCGAGCAGGCCCGCGCGCTGCTGCGGCAGGATCCAGGCCGGGTCGGCGAGCAGCAGCTCGACCCGCAGGCCGTGCTCATGGGTGCTGCGCACCGCGCGCACCAGCGGCACGGGATCGGCGCGCGCGGCGCGCATCTGCCCGGCATCGAGCGAGATCAGCAGCCGGGCAATGCCGGCGGCATGCAGGTTGGCGAATTCGCTTGCCTCCGCGTCCGCGAGCCATCCCGCGGAGCGCCACACGTACACGGTCCGCTCGCTGCGCAGTGCCGCAACGGACACAGGCCCGCCCGCGACCGCCGCGGCACGGCCGGCGTCGGTCAGGCTCGCGGCGCGCAGCCCCTCCACCGGCAGCGCCGCCCGCGGGCCGGCGTCGGGCGCGGCCGGGCCGCAGCCGGCGGTCTCGAAGCGCGCCCAGTCGGCATACCAGTACACCAGGGCCTTGTCGGCCTCGGTGAGCGCCTTGGCGGCGTTGTAGCGCGCGAGGCGCGCCCGCTGCAGCTGCTCGGCGACGTCGCCGTCGAGCCGGGCGGCGCGCAGGCCGCGCTCTTCGACTGCGGCGTCCGCGGCCGCGAGCCGCGCCGCCGCAAACTGCGTCGACTCGTGCAGCACGGCGGCGCGCGCGATGAGCTCGCGCCGCTGCTCGCCGAGCTCGCGGCGGCGCAGGTCGTATTCGAGGCGGGCGTGCGCCAGCTGGGCCGCGGCCGCCCGCTCGAGCAGCCGGCGCTCCGAGCGGTATCCGAGCGGCACCTGGAACGTCCAGCTGAGCAGCGCCGTGCTGCCGTGCGCGCCCGGCGGCACGTCGTCGAGGGACTGGTAGCCGAGCTGAACGCTCGACTGCACCGGATAGAACGCGCTGTCGCGCGGGCTCGCGGCGCGTACCGCAATCACCTTCTGCAGGCCGAGGATCTCCGGGTCGGAGTCGGCCCAGCCATCGCCCGGATCGAGCGCCTCGACGCAGGCGCGCGGCACCACGGGCCGCACGGCGATGCCGCCGTCGAGATCCTCGCCGGTGAGCGCGCGCATCACCCCGAGCGCGACCGCCCGGTCGGCGTTGCCGGAAGCCTCGTCGCGCCGCGCCAGCGAAAAGCCGCTGAGCAGCTCGAGGCGGTCGGCATCGAGCAGCAGTCCGGCGCGGGTGCGCAGCTGCGCGAGCTTCTCGAAGCCCGCCTGGTCCTGCAGGTACTCCTGGGCGAGCAGCGTGAGGCGCTGCGCCTGCCAGTAGTCGGCGTACGCCTTGCGCAGCCGCCCGAGGAGCTCGCGGCGCTCGAGCTGGCGGCGCGCGTCGAGCACCGCGAGCTGCGCCTGCTGTTCGTTGAGGGAGTCCTCGAGCTGCAGGCGGCTGCCGAGCACCGGCAGCGACAGGCCGCCGCCGGCGAGCCCCTGGTTGTAGTTCCAGCTGCGGGTGGGATCGATGATCTCGTGGTTGCGCGAGTAGCCGAGGTTGCCGAAGGCGCTCACGCCGAGCCCGGCGCGCCCGGCGCCGAGCGCATCGCGGGTCGACTCGTAGCTGCGCTCGGCGAGCTGCGCGGCGGGGGCGAGATCGATGCGCGTCTCGAGCTGCTCGAGCGGCGGCAGCGCGCCGGCCAGCGCCGGCGCGGCGAGCAGCGCGGCGCTCAGTCTCGACAGGGTGCGTGTCCGCGGGCGCATGGCTCAGAACTTGGTCCGCCGCAGAACCCACTGCGGGGCCATCGAGGACTCGAGATGCGCCCGGGTGAGGAGCTCGCTGAGGGTCGCGATCGCGTTCCAGCAGCGCGTGACGAACGTGAAGGCCGGAAAGAGCGGCAGCAGCCAGGCGAGCGCGAGGTCCGCCCGGCGCCGCTCGGAGTAGAGCAGCCAGTACTCCGCGTACATGAGCGCGGCCAGCAGCAGATAGAAGAGGTATACGAACGCCAGCACGCCGAGCGCGCTGGCGGCCGGGTAGACGAAGAATACGTAGCTCGTGTAGCTCAGCACCACGAAGGGCAGCGCCAGCTGGAACAGGTACCCGGTCCACACCAGCGCCAGGTAGTTGCCGAGCCCCATCAGCCCGGCGCGCAGGTGGTGGCGGTACTTGCGCAGGTACAGATACGACAGGTCGCCGTCCCAGCGCAGGCGCTGGCGCAGGAACTGGCGGAAGGTCTCCGGCCCGTCCGTGTGGCCCATGGCGCGCGGCTCGAACCGGATGCGCAGCTGCGGGTGGCGGCCGAAATACTTCTTGATGCGCAGCGTGAGGTCGAGGTCCTCGGCCGTGCCGCTGTCCCAGCCGCCGATGCGGCGCAGGAAATCGCGGCGGAAGACGCCGAAGGCGCCGGACACGTTGTTGACGAGGTTGTAGGCGTCCAGGCCCGCGCGGCTCAGGTGGATCGAGAGCGCATACTCGAGCGCCTGCAGCCGCGTCACCAGGCCGTGCGCGGCGTTGCGCACCCGCAGGTTGCCGGCGACCGCGACCACGTTCGCATCGGCGAAGTGCCGCACCGCGTGCTGCACCATGTCGTTGTCGAAGGAAGTGTCGCCGTCGAGCGCCATGACGATGGGGCCGCTGGCGAGCGCGAGGCCCTGGTTGAGGCTCGAGACGCGTCCGCCGCGCGCCAGCTTCGGCACCACCTCGAGGCGCCGCCC
>DASSQU010000031.1:0-5590 GCA_035702325.1 Steroidobacteraceae bacterium | reverse complement strand
TGCCCGCAGCGCACTCGACGCCGCTCCCGATGCGATGATCATCGTCGACGACGCCGGAGTCGTGCGGTACGCGAATCGCCAGGCCTCGGTATTGTTCGGCTACAGCCACGAGCAGCTCATCGGCCGCACCCTCGAGCAGCTGATGCCCGCGCGGTTCCGGGGCCGGCACGTCGCCCATCGCCGAGACTACCTCGAGGCGCCGCGCGTGCGTGCCATGGGCGAGCGGCTGACGCTGTTCGGGCAACGCCAGGACGGCAGCGAGTTTCCGGTCGAGATCAGCCTGAGCCCCGTCGGGGATCCCGAGCGGTTGCTGGTGGCGGCGGCCATTCGCGACGTCACCGACCGCAAGCGGGCGGAAGCCGAACTCCGCGAGACGCGCGCGGCCGCCGATCAGGCGCGCCAGGTCGCCGACCACCTGCGCGCGGTCGCGGATCGCGCCCGCGACAATGCCGACCGCGCCAACCAGGCCAAGAGCCGCTTCCTCGCCACGGCGAGTCATGATCTGCGCCAGCCGCTGCAAACGCTCACCCTGCTCAACGGCATCCTGCGGCGCATGATAACCGGCGGTAATGCAACCGAAGCGCTGTCGCAGCAGGAGCACGCGATCGAGGCGATGTCGCGGCTGCTTAACGCGCTGCTCGACATCAGCAAGCTCGAATCGGGCGCGGTCCGGCCCGAGCCGGCGGATTTCCCGGTCGGAACGCTGTTCGCGGGGCTGCGCGGCGAATTCGCCAGCATCGCCTCCAGCAAAGGCCTGGAGCTGCGCGTGGACCCGTCGGGCGAGTCGGTGCACAGCGATCCTGCACTGGTCGAGCAGATCATGAAGAACCTGGTGTCGAACGCCGTCAAGTACACCCGCACCGGCGGCGTGCACCTGCGCTGCGTGCGTCACGACGGCGCCGTGCGCCTCGACGTGATCGACACCGGCATCGGCATTCCGCCCGAGCAGATCGCCTTCATCTACGACGAGTTCTTCCAGGTGGGGGTGCCGGCCAACACCTCGCGCGACGGCTACGGACTGGGCCTGAGCATCGTGCAGCGCCTCGTCGCGCTGCTCAAGGCGCGCCTCGAGGTGCGATCGGACGTCGGCAAGGGCACGGTTTTTTCGCTGCTGCTGCCGCCCGGCCAGGGGGCCGGCGAGCCGGTCGCGGCGCTCTCCGGGGCGGAGCCGCAGTCGCCGCAGCGCGCGGGCGGCAGCCCGCGGATCCTGCTGGTGGAAGACGATGTGAGTGTGCGCGATGCCACCCGCATGCTGCTGCGGGTCGAGGGCTATCGCGTGAGCGCGGTCTCCTCCCTGGCGGAGGCGTTGCAGAGCGCGCGCGAGGAGGGCATGCCGGATCTGCTGATTACGGACTATCACCTGCGCAACCGCGAGCTCGGAACCGAGGTGATTGCGGCCCTGCGCCGCACTTTGGGAAGGGACGTGAAGGCGGTGCTGGTGACCGGCGACACCTCGCGCGCCATCAAGGACTTGCCCGGCGATCCGCACCTGCGCGTCGCCAGCAAGCCCGTCAATACTGACAAGCTGCTCGGACTGATCAAGGAGCTGCTGAGCGTCTGAAGCGGCCGCCGCGGCGCGCGACTTATGCGGCGCCGGGCTCCCGTTCCACGTCCATGACCATGCGTACCAGCTGCGCGAGCGAGGCGGCGCCGGTCTTTTCCATGACGCGGGCGCGATGTATCTCCACGGTGCGCTGGCTGACACCGAGCTCCGCCGCCATGCTCTTGTTCGGCTTGCCGCACGTCATCAGCGTGAGCACTTCGCGCTCGCGCGGCGTGAGTGTGTCGAGCCGCTCGCGGATCCTGGCGTGCTGCGCGAGCGCGGCGCGGTTGCGGCCATCGTGCTCCAGGGCGCGCTGGATGCGATCGATCAGATCCTGATCGCGGAACGGCTTCTGCAGGAAGTCGAAGGCGCCCTGCTGCATGGCCTCGACCGCCATCGGAATGTCACCGTGTCCGGTGATGAAGATCACCGGGATGATGGCGCCACGCAGGTTGAGCTGCTGCTGCAGCTCGAGCCCGCTCATGCCGGGCATGCGCACGTCGAGCACCAGGCAGCCGGTCTGGCTCGGCTGGTAGGACTCGAGAAACTCGCTCGCCGAGGCCAGTGTGCGCGTCGCGAGACCCACCGACTTGAGGAGGAAACGCAGGGAGTTGCGCACTCCCTCGTCATCGTCAACTACGAAGACGGTCGGTGCCTGTGTCTGCATGTCAGTCCGGACGATGGGCGGGAACAAGAAGATAGAAGCAGGCCCCGGCACCGGCATTGGGCCGGTACCCCACCGAGCCGCCGTGCGCGCGTGCGATGGTATTGCTGATGGCGAGTCCGAGGCCGGTGCCGTTTTCCTTGGTCGAGAAGAACGGGTCGAACAGGCGGCCGAGCGCCTCCGCCGGGAGTCCGGGTCCGTTGTCGCTCACGGCGAGCTCCACCTCGTGGGCGGCGGTCGCCGAGGTGCGGATCGAGATGCGCGGCGAGGCGCTCGGCTTGGCCGCGAGCGCCTCGAGGCTGTTGCGCACGAAATTCAGCACTACGTGTTGAATCTGCCCGGGGTCGACCATCACCTCGGGGAGCTGCGAAGCGAGCTCGAGCGACAGCTGCACACCGTGCAGCGACGCGTCGGTCTGCATGAGATCGCGCAGCTCCGTGACGAGCGCATTGATGCTGGCCGGGCTGCGGGCGCTCTGCTGGCTGCGCGCCAGGGCGCGCAGCCGGTAGATGATATCCGCGGCGCGGGTGGTCTGCGCCGTGATCTGGTGCAGCGCCTCGCGCACCTCGGACGGATCGGTGCCGGGCCGCGCCAGCAGCCGGTCGCACGCCTGCGCGTAATTGGCGATCGCGGTCAGCGGCTGATTGAGCTCGTGCGCCACGCCGGCCGCCATTTCACCGATGGTCGCCATGCGCGAGACGCTCAACAGCCGTCCGTGCAGCATGGCCGGCGGCTTGTGCTCCCCTCGGTTGACCGGCGTGCTGTCGGCTGCGGAAGCATCCGCCTTGCGCTCGTCGCTCATTTGCGGGCCGTCATCATACTTGATCGGTTCGGTGAGCTGGGATCGGCTCACGCCTGGACCTTGGAGACCGCGGCCATCAGCAGCCGGCGCACTTCTTCCGCACTGGCTCTCAGGGCCGGGTTGCCGGTGCGTTCCATGGTCGCCACCGGGTCGACACTCGCCACCTCGACCCGGTGCGCGGGGGTCTCGCGCACCACCACGTTGCACGGCAGCAGCACCCCGAGTTTGTCCTCGAGCGTCAGCGCCTGATGCGCGAGGCGCGGGTTGCAGGCGCCGAGAATGCGGTAGCGTCCCATGTCCGCGCCGATTTTCTCGCGCAGCGTGGCCTGCACATCGATGTCGGTCAGCAGCCCGAAGCCCTGCTCCTTCAGCCGCGCAATGACGTCGGCGACCACCGCATCGAAGGGTCGGTCGACGATCTGTGAAATGTAATAGCCCATCGACGCTCGCCCCCGGTTCCTCTGGCACGGCTACCCTACCGGGCCGGCCGCGGGAGCGGCAGCGTGGCTGATGCGTAGGCCGGCGAGCCGGCCGGGCCGTGGGCAGGCCGCTCCTGCAGCCCGGATAGGTACTTTTCCGAATATCCGGCGCTACTGCAGGTACTGGCCGCCGTTCACCGACAGGGTTTCGCCGGTGATGTAGGCGGCCGCGTCACTCACCAGGAAGGCGATGACGCCGGCGATCTCCTCGGCGCGCGCCAGCCGGCCGAGCGGCACGCGGGCGACGATCCTCTCGAGCACGTCCGGGCGCACCGCCGCCACCATGGCGGTATCGGTATATCCGGGCGCGATGGCGTTCACCGTGATGCCGCAGGCCGCCCCCTCGAGTGCGAGGGCCTTGGTGAAGCCGATCAGGCCCGCCTTGCTGGCCGCGTAGTTGGTCTGTCCGAACTGGCCCGCGAGACCGTTCACCGAGCTGACGTTCACGATCCGTCCAAAGCGCCGCTCGCGCATCGGGCCGATGACCGCCCGGCACATGTTGAAACAGCCGCCGAGGTTGACGTCGATGACCGAGCGCCACTGCTCGCAGCTCATCTTGTGCAGCGTCGCATCGCGCGTGATGCCGGCGTTGTTCACCAGTATGTCCACCGGACCGAGGGTCCGGACGATCTGTGCCACGCCGCTCTGGCACGCCTCGAAGTCGGCGACGTTCCACTGGAAGGTCGGGATCCCGGTGTCCTCGCGCAGGGCGCGCGCGGCCGCGACATCGTTGATGAACGTCGCGGCCACCTGATAGCCGGCTTTCTGCAGCGCGCGGCAGGTGGCGGCGCCGATGCCGGCCACGCCTCCGCTCACGACTGCCACTCGCGCCATGAGCTGCATTCTGCAAGCGCGCGGCGCCACCTGCAGGTCGCGCTTGCCGCAGCGCTCCACGTAGTTGTGCGTATGCGCGTGTCACGCGCCCGGCCTGACGATGCGCTGAGCGAGATCGCGGACCGCAGGCTCCGAGTCGTCCGCCGCCTCGAGGATCGCGATGCCTTCGCCGGCTTCGGGTCGCTCGAAGCGGGCCTCCTGCCAGGCGAGCACCGCGAGATCCGCCTCGGAAGCGTCGTCGGCGCGCTGGTGGCGGGCGGCGATGCGCGCCCCGAGAACCTTGTGGGGCGCATGACAGTACACCAGGCGAATCCGCACCCCGAGTCGCGCCGCGAGCTCGCGGAAGCGCCTGCGGTCTTCGCGACGTCCGAAGGTGGCATCGATGATGGCCGTGTATCCGCCGCTCACCAGGTGGTCGGCGCACTGCGCCAGGCGGCCGTAGACCCTCGAGGTCATGTCGCGGCCGTACAGGCCCTGTTCGATGCCCGCGGCGCTGCGATCGGGGGCGGCGAGCCCGGCCACGCGCTTGCGCTCGACGTCGGAGCGCACCTGCACCGCGTGCAGCTGCGGCGCCAGCCGCCGCGCGAGCCAGGTCTTCCCGGACCCCGACAGGCCGCACATCAGCACCACGGCCGGCGGACTCGGCGGCTCGAGGAACCGGCGGGCGCCCTGCGCGTAGGCCTGCGACTGGCGCCGCCGCACGCCGGCCCCGGCACCCGCGGCAGAAATCGCGCCCAGGGCCGCGATCTTCGCGCGCACCAGCGCGCGATGCCCCTTGAAGAGCGGCAGCAGGCAGCACGCCTGGTAGTCGCCGCTCTCTTCGAGGTATCCGCCGAGGAATGCCACGGCGTGCAGCGGACGCTCGCGCACCTCGAGATCGGCGAGCAGAAACGCGATCTCGTCCGCGACGTCGGTCCAGCGCAGCGCCGGATCGAACTCCAGGCAGTCGAACGGCAGCAGCCGCGCCCCGCGCCGCACGATGTTGCCGGCGTGCAGGTCCCCATGGCATTCGCGCACGCGTGCGCACGCATATCGCTGCGCGAGCAGCTCCGCGCGCGAGTCGAGCCGCGCCTGCAGCGCGGCTTGCAGCGCGGCCGGATCGGCGCGGTCGCCGAGGGCTTGCGCGGCGCGCGAGAACTCCACGGCGTTGCCGAGGATCTGTGCCGCGAGCGCCTGCGGCCGGCCCCAGCCCTGCGGATCCGGCGCGGCGGGCAGCCGTGCGTGCATGCCGGCGAGCTCGCGGCCGAATGCCTCGAGCTCGGCCGGCT
>DASSQU010000030.1:0-3239 GCA_035702325.1 Steroidobacteraceae bacterium | reverse complement strand
TCCTGAGCTGCGCCGCTCCCCTGGCGGCCGTACGACCGGTGACGGGCTGAGCCGTGACGAGTGGCTATCTCATCACCCCACGCCGCCCGGAACCCGCAATTCCGCCCGCGCCGGCGCCGCGCGCGCGGGCGCCGGTCGTCGGGCACTCCGCATGGGCGGCGCGTCATGGTGCCACGGTCACGCCGCCCGATGCGCCGCACCGTGAGTCGCGCGGCATCGTGCTCGTCGGCGAGCGCGCGCATCTTCTCTACCTGCTGCAACCGCGCAACGTCGAGTACGTCGAGGCGCAGGGCAACTACGTGATCTTCCACAGCGGCAGCAGCGAGTACATCAGCCGGGATACCGTCAGGCGTCTCTCGCTCCTCCTCGGGGACAGCGGTTTCGTGCGAATCGAGCGCTCGCTCCTGATCAACATCTGCGCCATCCAGTACGCCCAGCTTGCTGGCCATGGCACCTTCGCCTTCACGCTGCGCTCGGGAGCCCGCCTGCGCTCGGGTGCGAGATACCGCGCCGAGATCCTGCGGCTTCTGCCGCTGACGCGGCGCACGCAGTCGCGTTGAGGTCTGTGGGTGAGCTTCGCGCGCGCGGATCAGCGCCTGGGTCGCTTCCCCTTGCCGCGCCTCCCGGGTTTCCTGGCCCGGCCCAGCGCGCCGAAGGGATCGTCCGAGGTCACGCCGGGCAGCGCCTTCACGGCCGCCAGGAATTTCGGCAGGGCGTTGGCTTGCGCATCGCCCGTGAGCCTGGCGTAAAGCTGCGCCAGCGTGCCGCTCGCTCCCGCTAACACCATCGACGGCGCGATGCGACTCAGCGGGGAGCCGAGCTTCTGCAGCCAGGAGAGGAACGCCATCCCGCAGCCGGTGCTGATCTCGCTCTGATCGGTCGGGTCGGTGCGCGTCACGAAGTCCGGCATGCCGGCCTGCGCCCACGCCGGGGCACTCGCGAAGTCCGGCAGGGCGTTGTTGCTTACGGCGGCCGCGCACCAGCGGGAGAGCGCCTCTCCGGTGCTGACGCCGCACAGGTTGCCGCCCATCGAGCACTCGCTGAGCTCGGCTTCGAAGAGCGCCGAGACGCGCAGCGAATTGCCGAAGGACGCGCACACCTCGAGGTTGCCGCCGCTGGTGAAGTCGCAGGCGGCGTGGTCGGCGCCTCCGGTGCCGTCGGTGCGGCCGTCGAGCGCGAACACGATCACGTTCACCGGCTGCCCCGGCGTTGCGAAGATCGCGCTGTTGGCGCCGGCGACCCGGTCGGCATCGGCGAGCAGGTCGGTGGCATTCTGCAGCGCCGGCGCGCCGAGCGATGGATCGACGTAGACCGACACCCGTGCCGCCGCACTCGTGCCGACGAACTGTGACGTGCCGCTGTAGCTCGGCCAGGAAGGCGCCGCTGCAACCCGACGAAGACGGTGGCTCATGGGGGAGACCTCGCGCGGATGTCTGCCGACACTCCCACTCGGGCGTTGCGCCCGCAAGGCGTCGCATTTAGCCGACGCGTTCCGGGGAAATCAACTGGGGCGATGAACCGGGCCGGCAGGGACGCACCCTGCCAGCGGTCGTCAGATCCTCGAAGCGGCATGAGTCTTCACCGCGCCGCGCCGTTTGCGCTCGTAATCCTCGAGCTTGCGCCGTGCCGCACGAAAGGCGTCCCGCAGCGCCACGTACGGGTCCTCGTGAGCGTGGTCGGCCGGATGAGCGTGGCGGATGGCGATTTCCTCATCGGGCAGGGTGATGTGGATCCGGAAGTCGAACAGCGCGCCGTGGTGCTGGTGATGAGCCGGGGGTTCGACGATCACGTGACAGCGTGTGAGGTGCCGGCTGAACCGCTCGAGCCGCTCCGCGAGCTTGCGGATGCGCTGCTCGAGCGCCTGCGAGGGCTCCATCTGGCGGAACGTGATCTGCAGCGGAAGTATCATGCGGCGTATTCCTTCCACAGCTCTGTATAAGCCGCCCTCCGGGCGGCGGGAATAGGGAAATCTACGGAAGCGCCGGACGCGCGCACGCCGGCTTGAGGGTCCGCGGCGGCCCGGGCAGGATGTGCTCAGGGAGGAGTAGCGCGTGAGGTTCCGAACGATCCGCCGTGGATCGCGCCGTGCCGGGTGTGCGGTGTGCCTGATCGGGCTGCTCGCCTCGTGCGCGTGCGCGGCGGCTCCGCCGCCGGCTCCGCGGGCCACGCCACCGCCGCCGCAGGCCGCGCCGCCCGCCGGCGATGCGCAGAAGCTGGCCAACTGCCCGGCCGTCGGCGATGCCACCAGCCCCCAGGTGCAGTCGCTCAACCGGCTCAAGCGGCGCATGACTGTTCCATCCGGCGCCGACCTGGATTCCCGGGTCACGATGACCGCGCTGGTCGCTCCGGGCGATGACACCGGCCGCTTCGACGTGCAGCGCGGCGCGACCATCGCGGGCTACGTCGCCGGCGTCAAGGTGGGCGGTGTCGAGTCGGTGAACTGCCATACCCACGATCCGGCCTACCGCGACACTCACATTGAGCTCACGCTCGATCCCAACTCCAACGACGAGTCCACCCACGTGATCGTCGAGGTGACGCCCCAGGTGCGGCTCGAGATGGCGAAGCAGGGGGTCGACTGGAGCACCGCGGCGCTGAAAGCCACGCTCCTCGGCCGCTGGGTGCGAGTGACGGGCTGGCTGATGTTCGATTTCGAGCACCTGGCTGCGGCGAAGAATACCGCCGCGGCCGGGGCGCACATCTGGCGCGCCACCGTGTGGGAGATCCACCCCATCACGTCGATCGAGGTACTGCCGGGCAGGCCCACCGGATGATCCGGCGGCTCCGCCATCCGCGAGGCATGCAGCGCCTGCCGGCCTACAGAGCGCCGGACGTGACCCCGTTCTGCAGCCCCGCGCGAGCGGCCTCGTGCGCCCGCAGGCGACAACCGAGACTCCCGGCGAGGTGTCCGAGCAGCTCGAGCTCCTCGCGGCCGAAGGCCCCGCTGTCGGCGGAATAGATGTTGAGGACCGCGAGCCGCTCGTCCCCGACGGCCACCGGGATCGCCACCGAGCCCACGAACCCGTACTCGGCTGCAGTCTCGCGCCACGGCGCGTAGTCCACGTCCGCGTCGGTATCCCGCCACACGATCGTGGCGCGCTTGCGCAGTGCACGTCCGGTCGGTCCCTGCCCATGCGGCCCGTCGGACCAGCTGATGCGGGTCTTCTCCAGGTAGTTCCGGCCGGCGCCCGCGGAGGCAAGTTGCCGCACCGACCTCGCCGCGTCGTGCTCCGCGACGC
>DASSQU010000029.1:0-5772 GCA_035702325.1 Steroidobacteraceae bacterium | reverse complement strand
CGGCTCGACCACGACCTTCGTGCTGCGCGAGCTCGGCGACGTGCTGCTCGCCTGGGAGAACGAAGCGCTGCTCGCCATCCGCGAGCTCGGCGCCGGGCGGCTCGAGATCGTGGTGCCGAGCCTCAGCATCCTGGCCGAGCCGCCGGTGGCGGTGGTCGCCGGGGTGGCGCGGCGCCACGGCACCGAGCCGCTCGCCCGCGCCTACCTCGAGTATCTCTACGGCGCGGAAGGCCAGGAGATCGCGGCGCGCAACTTCTACCGCCCGCGCGAGCGGAGCGTGGCAGCGCGCTACGCGGCGCGCTTCCCGGCGCTCAGGCTGGTCACCATCGCGGACTTCGGCGGCTGGCCGCAGGCCCAGCGCACCCACTTCGGCGAAGGCGGGGTGTTCGACAGCATCTATGCTCCGTAGCGCTCAGTGGCCCCGGTAGCCGGTGCGCTCGACCAGCGATTTCACCAGCAGCGTCAGGCCGGCGAGCAGCGTGAGCAGCGAGGCGACTGCGAAGGCGCCGGCGAAGTCGTACTCGTTGTAGAGGATCTCGATGTGCAGCGTCATGGTGTTGGTGAGGCCGCGGATGTGCCCGGACACGACCGACACCGCGCCGAACTCGCCCATGGCGCGCGCATTGCACAGCAGCACCCCGTACAGCAGTCCCCAGCGGATCTTCGGCAGCGTCACGCGGAAGAAGGTCGACCAGCCGCCCGCGCCGAGCGTGATGGCGGCCTCCTCCTCGTCGTTGCCGAGCTGCTGCATGAGCGGAATCAGCTCGCGTGCCACGTACGGGAAGGTGACGAACATGGTGGCGAGGATGATTCCGGGAAAGGCGAACACGATGCTGAGGTCGTGCCGCTGCAGCCAGCTGCCGAACCAGCCGTGCAGGCCGAACAGCAGCACGAACAGCATGCCCGAGATCACCGGCGAGACCGCCAGCGGCAGGTCGATGAGCGTGATCAGCAGGCTCTTGCCGCGGAACTCGAATTTGGCGAGCGACCAGGCGGCCGCGACGCCGAACAGGGTGTTCACCGGCACCACCACCGCCGCCGCGGCGAGCGTGAGGCGGATGGCGGCCAGCGTGTCCGGGTCGGTGAGGCCCGCGAAGTAAGACTCCAGTCCCTTGCTGAGCGCCACCGCAAACACCGTGGCGAGCGGCGCGAACAGCAGCGCCGCGAGGAAAGCGAGCGACACCCCGATGAACAGCGCGCGTACCGCCACCCCCGCCCAGCCGTGCTCGCCGGGGCGCGCGGCCGGGCGCGCGGGCAGCGCCGCGGCCATCAGCCCGCCCCCTGCAGGTGGCGCCGGCGGTTCCATGCCTGCAGCAGATTGATCGCGAGCAGCACCGCGAAGGAGATGACCAGCATCACCACGCCGAGCGCCGCGGCGCCGCGGTAGTCGAACTCCTCCAGGTGAATGAAAATCAGCAGCGGCGTGATCTCGGTCTTCATCGGCAGGTTGCCGGCGATGAAGATCACCGAGCCGTACTCGCCCACGGCGCGCGCGAACGCGAGCGTGAAGCCGGTCAGCGCCGCCGGCAGGACGGTCGGCAGGATGATGCGGCGGAAGGAGTGGAAACGCCCGGCGCCGAGCGTCGCGGCCGCGTCCTCGAGCTCGCGCTGCACCTCGAGCAGCGCCGGCTGCAGGGTGCGGACCGCGAACGGCATGCTGATCAGAGTGAGCGCCACGATCACGCCGAGGGACGTGTACGCCACGTGCACGCCGAGCGGCTCGAGGTAGCGGCCGATCCAGCCGCGCGGCGCGAACACCGTGGTGAGGGCGATGCCCGAGACGGCGGTCGGCAGCGCGAACGGCATGTCGATGAGCGCATCGATCAGCTTGCGTCCCGGGAACTCGTAGCGCACCAGCGTCCAGGCGATGACGAAACCGAACACCAGGTTGATCGAGGCGGCGAGCGCCGAAGCCCCGAACGACAGCCGGTAGGAGCCGAGCGCCCGCGGACTGAGCACCACGTGCAGGAACTCGGCCGAGCTCATCGAGGCCGCGGCGAGGGTGAGCGCGGCGAGCGGCAACAGCACGATGGCGCCGAGAAACGCCATCGTGAACCCGAGGGTCAGCCCGAAACCGGGCAGGACGCTCGGCTGGCGCAGACTCATGGCGCGACGCCGCCGGCGCGCGTGACGATCAGCACCGGCCAGCGGGCGTCGTCGGCCAGCGCGCGCCAGCGCGCGGCGAGCCCGCTCGCGCCGGCGACACCGACGATCAGCAGCTGCGCGGGCCCGGAGTCCGGGTGCGGCGCGAGCCCGGCTGCGGCGCCGCCGTCCTCGGCGTCCAGGTAGAGCGCCTCGGCGGCCACGTGGCGCAGCAGGCTCGCCGCGACGTCGAGCGTCGCCGCGCGCACCGCTGCGTCCGTCCACTGCACCAGCACGCGCAGCGGCATGGCGGCGGCCGCGGGCAGCAGCAGCACCTGCGCGGCGCCGCGTCCGAGCAGCCACTCGGTGCGGCGCGCCGCGTCCGCGCCGGCGGCGATCACGGTGGTACCGACGAGGGGCTCGTCCAGCGCCGCGGCGCCGGGCACACCGAGTCCGGGCTCGGTGCGCACGGCGATGCGGGTGCGCATGCGGGCGGCGAGCTCGGTGAGCAGTGCGTGGCGGCTGAGCGCCACGGCGAGTGGTGCGCTCGGCGCACAGGCGGTGAAGCTCGAGAGCGGCGTCGGCAGGACGTGCGCGCGGCGCACGCCGATCGCGACCGGCTGCCCGGGACGCAGCTCGAAGCCGCGCCGCTCGTGCTCGGCGCGGCTCACCTGCAGGCAGGGGCTCGCCTCGCCGTCGGCCGCGGCGAGCAGCGCCCCGCCGGGCCCGGGATCGGGCCGCACGCCGAGGCGCTCGAGCGCGCCGCTGAACACCACTTCCTCGACGACACCCCGGCCGGCGCTGCTGCAGTCGAGCTCCGCGCCGGTCGCGGCCACTGCCACCTCTTCGGGACGCACCACGGCGACCACTTCCTGCCCGGCCGGCCCCGCCGGTGGTGCGCCGTCGGCGAGCAGTGCCGTGCCCACGCGGATGCCGCCGGTGTCGCGGCGCGCCAGGATGAGATTGGCGGCGCCGAGGAAGGTGGCCACGAAGCGCGTCGCGGGCCGGGAGTACAGCTCGCGCGGCGCGCCGGCCTCGAGCAGCCGCCCGAGATTCATGATGCCGATGCGGTCGGCCATCGCGAGCGCTTCCTGCTGGTCGTGAGTCACCAGCACGGTGGTGATGCCGAGCTCGCGCTGCACCCCGCGGATGGTGCGCCGCAGCTCCTCGCGGATCTGCGCATCGAGGGCGCCGAAGGGCTCATCGAGCAGCAGCACCTCGGGCTTGTGGGCGAGCGCACGCGCCACCGCGACGCGCTGCTGCTGGCCGCCGGACAGCTGTCCCGGCAAGCGCTCGTCCAGACCCTCGAGAGCCACCAGGCGCAGCAGCTCGGCGCGGCGCGCGCGCCGCTCGCGGGCGCGCACGCGCCGCACCCGCAGTGCGAACTCGATGTTGTCCGCAACCGACATGTGGCGGAACAGGGCGTAGTTCTGGAACACCAGACCCACGTCGCGCTTGCGCGCCGGGACCCGCGTGACGTCGCGGCCATGCAGGGCGATGCGGCCGTGGTCGACGCCGGTGAGCCCCGCGATGGCGCGCAACAGGGTGCTCTTGCCGCTGCCGCTCGGTCCGAGCAGCACGAAGAACTCGCCGTCGCCTATCTCGAGCGAGAGGTCGTTGACGACCGGCACGCCGCCGTAGTGCTTGGTGACCCGCTCGAGGGTGATGGACATGGCGCCGATGCTACCGGGCTTGCCGCCCGGCGTCAGTGCGGCCTGCGGCCCCTACAGCAGCATCAACACACCCTCGCAGGCGCGCAGCTCCGCCACCAGCGCCTCGATCTGCCCGCGGCTCTCGGCGCGCACCTGGTAGGAGATGGAGAGGAAGTTGCCGTTGGTGCTCAGCCGTTCGCGCACCTGGTCCGGATCGAGCTGCGGCACGTGGCGCAGCATGATGGCGTGCACCCGGGCGCGGAACTCGCCGGCCGGCCGGCCGACCACCTTGAGCGGATAGTCGGTCGGAAAGCTGAGCAGCCCGCCGCCGCCTACCACGGCGTGTCCGCGAGCTCGCGCTTGTAGCGCTGCAGCTCCGCGTAGATCCGGCGCCACAGCGGCCCGGGGCGGCCGTCGCCCACCGCACGTCCGTCGAGGCGCGTCACCGGCTGCACCTCGCGCGTCGCGGCCGAGAGCCAGATCTCATCCGCGGCGCGCAGCTGCGCCTCGGTGACCGCCGCCGGGCGGCAGGGGAGCGCGATGCGCGCCGCCAGCTCCTCGACCACCCCGCGGGTGGTGCCCGGCAGGATGCGCCGCGAATTCGGCGGCGCCAGCAACTCCTTGCCGATGACCACGTGCACCGCCGAGGCGGAGGCCTCGGTCAGCTCCCCGTCGCGCAGCAGGATCGTCTCGGAGGCGCCGGCATCCACCGACTGCTGCCGCAGCAGCACGTTCGCCAGCAGCGCGACCGACTTGACGTCGCAGCGCGCCCAGCGGGTATCGGCGGCGGTGATGCAGGCGACCCCGCCCGCGAGCAGCTCCGGCGGGTTCACCGGCAGCGGCGCGCAGAAAGCGAACACCGTGCGCGGAATCTGCGGCAGCGGCGCGTGGGTGCGCCCGTGCTGAGCACCGCGCGTCACCTGCCAGTAGACGTACTGGTCGCCGCCGCCGTTGCGCCCGACGAGGGTGCCGAGGATCGTGCGCCACTCGGCGCGCGAGTGCGGATCTTCCATGCTGAGCGCCGCGAGGCTGCGCGTGAGACGCTCGGCATGGGCGCTGAAGCGGAACGGGCGCCCCGCGTACACCGGCATGAGCTCGTAGACTCCGTCGGCGTACAGGAAGCCGCGATCGAGCGGCGAGATGCGCGCCTGCTCGAGCGGCAGGTAGTCGCCGTTGAGGTAACACAGCGGCAGCGGCTCGGCCATGGGTCTGGCGGTCAGCGGAACCACAGCGCGATGCCGTCGATCGCGCGAGTCCACACGCCGCCGAGCGGCACCGGCGCGAGCGGCACCAGCGGCGCACGGGCGATCACCGCTCCGCTGCCGTCGGTCACGGTCAGCTCGCCGATCGGCGCGCCGCTCGCGAGCGGAGCAATCAGCGGCTCGTGGGTCACGCGCGCCTGGGTGCTGAGCAGGGCGATCCGGCCGCGGCCGACGGTCGCATACAGATCGTAGGGCACGCCGAGCGCGGCGTTGGTCGCGGCCGACTCGTACACCCGCGGCTTCAGCACCGTCTGACCGGCCGCCTTGATCAGGATGGTCTCGTAGAAGGCGAAGCCGTAATTAAGGAGTGCTGCGCTCGCCTCCTCGCGGGCGCGCTCGCTCGGCGCGCCCATCACCACCGACACCAGGCGCATGCCGCCGCGCCTGGCGGAGCTCACCAGGCAGTAGCCGGCCTCGTCGGTGTGGCCGGTCTTCAGTCCGTCTACCGACGGATCCTTGCCGAGCAGCGTGTTGCGATTGCCCTGGCGGATGTTGTTCCACATGAACTCGCGCAGGCTGAACAGCCCGTAATACCGGGGAAACTCGCCGATGATCGCGTTGGCGAGCGTCGCCATGTCGCGCGCGCTGCTGTAGTGGCCGGGCGCCGGCAGGCCGTCGGCGTCGACGAAATGGCTGTTCTTCATGCCGAGGCGCTGCGCGTACTCGTTCATCATCTGCGCGAAGCCGCTCTCGGTGCCGCCGACCTTCTCGGCGAGCGCGACGCTCGCATCGTTGCCGGACTGCACGATCATTCCCTTGAGCAGGATGTCGACCGG
>DASSQU010000028.1:0-2123 GCA_035702325.1 Steroidobacteraceae bacterium | reverse complement strand
GGTCGGCGACTGCCACCAGGGCATTCAACTTGCTGGCGTTGTCCTCGTACATCGCCATCACCACGCGCAGCCCGCTCTGGCGGCGACCGACCGCGCCCATCACCTCGAAGCTGCCGAGGTGCGCGCCGAGGAGAAAGGCGCCGCTGCCGCGCTCGAGCGTCGCACGCATGAGCGGCTCGCCCTCGATCGAGATGTCGAACAGGTCGTAGCGCCCCTGCAGGAGGTAGAGCCGGTCGAGGATGGTGGAGGCGAAGGCGTAGATCTGGCGGAAGCGCTCGCGGGCCGTCGGGTCGCGGCCGAGCGCGCGGCGCAGGTAGGCGCGCGAGTGGCGCCGCGCGGTCGGCGCGAAGAGGAAGAAGTACGCGGCGATGAGAGCGAGGAGCGCGCGCGCCACCGGCCGCCCGAGCGCGAGCGACAGGCGGATCATCACGGCAGAGAGCATTGCGCTGCCGCGCTCGCGCCCGCCGGCCCATTGCGCGCCGCTCGCGCGCGCCGGCGGTGCTCCGACCGGCCGCAGCACGCCGCGCGCCACGGCGCTCGCGCCGCTCGAGACGACGAAGCGGATCGAGCCGTTCGGCAGGCCTTCGTGCTCGACGCTGAGCGACTCGCCCGGGCGTACGGGCTTCAGAAACTTGGCGGCGCCGATCTGCCAGCGCCGCGGCGCAGCGCCCTCGGAGCGCTCGACCGCGCGCACCGTCTCGTCGAGCAGCAGCACGCCGGGCACGATCGGCGTGCCGGGGAAATGGCCGGCGAGCGCCGGGTGGCCGGCGGCGACGGTGAACGTGGTGATGACGCCCACGGGGGGCTCACGCGCCCTGCGGCCTGGCGTGGGCGGCAGCGAGCGAGCGCAGCGCCTCCTGCGGCAGCTTGCCGGTGCTGGTGCGCGGCAGGCTCGCGACCACGAGCAGCGGGCGCGGCAGGAACACCGGGTCGATGCGCCGGCGCAGCTCGCCGAGGATCGCGGCGGCATCGAGCCCGGGGGCCACCACGCAGGCCCCGACCCGGGTCACGGCCGCATCGAGCTCCTGCTGCTCCCCGCCGCTGCCGTGGAAGAACGCCCCGTCGACGACCCCCGGGATGGAGTTCAGCTGGTGGTTGAGATAGGCGAGCGAGCTGCGCTTGCCGGCGATGTTGACCAGGTCGGCGAGGCGCCCGTGCAGCAGGAAGCGATCGCCGCCGGTCACCTCCAGCACGTCGCACATGCGCGTCGGTTGCTCGATGTGCCCGCCCGAGGCCCAGGTCTCGCCGTCGCGGGCCTCGAGCTGCACCCCGGACCAGAGTCGCCACGCGGCGCTCGCGGTGGGGCGGCGCGCGGCGAGCGAGCCGGTTTCGGTCGAGCCGTAGATCTCGCGCAGCTCGGTGCCGAAGCGCGCCTCGACCTCGAGCGCGAGCTGCTGCGCGAGCGGCGCGGTCGAGGACACGACGAGATCGGTGGCCGGGAGCGGCAGACCCGAAGCGACGAGCGCGCGCAGGTGAATCGGTGTCGAGACGAGGATACGCGGCCGGGGCAGCGCCGCGAGCGTGCCGCAGATGTCGGCCGGGTAGAAAGGGCGCTCGGCGGCGAACGCGCAGCCGGCGGCGAGCGGTGCGAGCACGCTCGACTCGAAGCCGTACATGTGCTGCGGCGGCACGGTGGCGACGATTGCGTAGCCGCGGCCGTCGAGAAATCCGAGGCGCTCGGCCTCGATGCGCATGCAGTCGACGAGGCGCCCGAAGGTCTTGCGGTGCGGCACGGGTGTGCCGGTCGATCCCGAGGTGAACACCCAGGCGGCGGGCTGCGCGGCGTCGATGCGCGGGACGGCGCCGGTTTCCCACGCGCCGGCACGCGCGGGCGGCGGCGCCGGAGGGTGCGCTCGCGTGTGCGCCGCGGGTGCGATCGGCAGCTGCGGCAGGTCGATGTCGCAGTGCTCCTCGTCGGTCAGGCACACGACGTCCGGCGCGAGGCGGCGCAGCTGCGCAATGACCTCGGGCGTGCGGGTCGAGGGCAGCAGGCTCAGCTTGCCCCGCACGAGGCTGGCGGCGAAACCCACCGCGAAGTGGTAGCGGTCGGCGCAGGCGTTCAGGACAGGCGCGCCGGCGCCGCGGCGCGCTGCGGTGCGCGCCACGTCGTCGAGGAACTGTCC
>DASSQU010000027.1:0-11730 GCA_035702325.1 Steroidobacteraceae bacterium | reverse complement strand
GGCGTCGTTGGTGACCTGTTCCTGTTTGACGCCCAGCTGCTCGGCAACGATGGCTTTGACCTGCTGCTCGACTGTGCTCATTAGCGGTTGGTCCTTATGTAAGGCGTTAAGGGCTGCCCGCCCGGGGGGCCTCGGCCTGGGTCTTGCGGGCGCGGTCTTGTAGGGGAACACCCCCAGGGCTGCCACTCGGGCCCACCGCCTGCGAGTGATTGTTTTTGCTGACAAAAGCCCACCCCGCGCCGCCCGGCCGGCAAGGGCTGCGATCGGTGCTGTGGCGCCGCGCCAACGCCCCTCTCACGGCATGTACATCCCGCCGTTCACGTGCAGCGTCTCCCCGGTGATGTAGCCGGCCTGCGGCGAGACCAGAAACAGCACCGCCGCGGCCACGTCCGCCGGGCTGCCGAGCCGGGCGAGCGGGATGCGCCCGAGGAGCGCTGCGCGCTGCTCCTCGCTCAGCGCGCGCGTCATGTCGGTGTCGATGAAGCCGGGTGCCACCGCGTTCACGGTGATGCCGCGCGCGGCGAGCTCCTGGGCGAGCGACTTGGTGAAACCGAGCACGCCCGCCTTGGCGGCCGCGTAATTCGCCTGTCCGGGATTGCCGGTGAGGCCCACCACCGAGGTGAGATTTACGATCCGGCCGCGCCGCTCCTTGAGCATGCGCCGCAGGCACGCCCTGGTGAGCCGGAACACCGAGGTGAGATTGGTCGCGATCACCCGTTCCCAGTCCTCGTCCTTCATGCGCAGCAGCAGCGTGTCGCGCGTGATGGCGGCGTTGTTCACCAGGATCGTCGGCTGCTCGCCGCCGGCCGCGAGCGCCGCGGTGAGCGCCTCGATGGAGGCCGCGTTTCGCACGTCGAGCTGCGCTCCGCGGCCGTTGTATCCGTGCGACGCGAGGCCCGCGGTGAGCTTCGCCGCGCCCTCGGCCGTGGTCGCCGTGCCGATCACGCGCGCACCGGCCCGGGCGAGCGCCAGCGCGATCGCCTGGCCTATCCCGCGCGAGGCGCCGGTGACCAGCGCAACGTCGTTCTCGAGCATGATTACCCCCTCCCGGTCGCCTCGAGCGCGGCGTCGATCGACGCCGGATCCTCGAGTGCCAGGAATTCCAGTCCCGGTCGCCGCTCGATGCGGCGGTTGAGCGCGGTGAGGACCCGCCCGGGACCGCATTCGATCACCTGGTCGAGCCCGGCGGCGGCGAGCGCGCGCAGCGTGTCTGCCCAGCGCACCGGACCACAGAGCTGACGCACCAGCAGGGCGCGGATGTCGTCCGGCGACTCGTGCGCCGCGGCATCGACTGCGCTCAGGTAGCGGATCTGCGGCGCACGCAGCGTGACCCCGGCGAGCCGCGCGCGCAGCCGCTCGGCGGCGCCGCGCATCAGACTGCTGTGCGACGGCACGCTCACCGGCAGGATGACGGCGCGCCTGGCCCCGCGCGCCCTGGCGAGCTCGATGGCACGGGCCACCGCGGCCGTCTCGCCCGCGATCACCACCTGCCCCGGGGAGTTGAAATTCGCCGCTTCGACGCTGGCCCCGATGCTCGTGCTCGCCTCGCGGCACAGCGCCTCGACCGGCTCATCGTCGAGACCGAGAATTGCCGCCATCGCGCCGCTGCCGGCCGGCACCGCCGCCTGCATCACCTCGCCCCGGTACCTCACCAGCTCGACGGCGGCAGGAAACTCGAGGGCCTCGGCGCAGGTGAGCGCCGTGAACTCCCCGAGGCTGTGCCCCGACACCACCGCCGGCGGCGCGCCACCGCGCGCCCGCCACAGCCGCCAGGTCGCCACTCCCGCGGCGAGCAGCGCCGGCTGCGTGCGCTCGGTCGCGTTGAGCTCGCTCTCGGGTCCTTCGCTCACGAGCTTCCACAGATCGTAGCCGAGAACCGCGGATGCCTCGGCGAAGGTGCTCCGTACCGCCCCGGCCGAGGCGGCGAGCGCGCCGAGCATGCCCACCGACTGCGACCCCTGACCCGGGAACACGAAACCGAACGCCATCCACGACCCCCGTGTCACCGCAGCGCGCGCAGCGCGCGCGGCAAAAGTATAGCGGCTCACGCGGCGGGTCTGAGGAATGCGCCCGCCGCGAGCCCGCCCAGCACGCCGTAGAGATGCGCGTCGACCACCACCGGATCGCGCCCCGCGAGGGGCAGCGGGCCGACCGCCTGCTCGAAAGCGAGCTTGGCGAGGAGCAGCGCCGCGAGGATCCAGCCGTCACGCTCGCCGCGGCGCAGGTGCGCGAGCGTCCCGCCGGCCATGATGCCGTGCAGCGTTCCCGAGGAACCCACGTACCACAGCAGAGTCGAATTCCACCACCACAGTCCGGCGTCGATGGCCGCCATGGCACCGAGCACGATGGCGGCCCAGCGCAGCGGACGGTAATCGCGGGCGAACAGCGCCCACAGGAGCACGAGTCCGAGACAGTTGAGCAGGGCGTGCCGCAGGTCGAGGTGCACGAGGTGCGCGGTGAGCAGCCGCCAGTCCTCGCCACGGCTGAGCGCAGCCCGGTCGTAGCGCAGCAGCATCCGGCCGGGCTCGCCCGTCGCGGTGAGTGCCAGCAGCAGCGCCACGGCCACCGCGAGGGCGGATCCGTAGGCGCCGTCGCAGTTGAGCGACCGCAGCACCTTGCGCAGACGGTTCACCGGCCGGGCGGGCGCCATTTGTTATGATCCGACCGGCTTTTCAGCCCACGACGGCGGCCCGGACCGCCCGGACACGCAGCGTATGAACGACATCGGCGTCGAGGTTAGCAGAGGGCGCAGGCCGCGGCCGGGCGGCGCGCGCGGATTCACTCTCATCGAAATCATGGTGGTGGTGGTCATCCTCGGTCTGCTGGCCGCGATCGTGGTGCCGGCGGTCATCAGCAAGGTCGACGACGCGAAAGTCGCCAAGGCCAAGCAGGATATCCAGAGTCTGGAGACCGCGCTCACCATGTTCTACATGGACAACTCGAAGTACCCGACCAGCGAGCAGGGCCTGAAGGCGCTGGTGCAGCAGCCCACCGATCCGACGATCCGCAACTGGAAGCCGGGCGGCTACATCGAGCGGGTGAGCAAGGATCCCTGGGGCAACGACTACCAGTATGCTTTCCCGGGCACGCACGGCAAGGCCTACGACCTGTATACCCTCGGCGCGGACAGCCAGCCCGGCGGCGAAGGCATCAATGCCGACATCGGCAACTGGAACCTCGGCAATTAGCCCCCGCCCGAGCCGAGGCAGCGCGGGCTTCACGCTGATCGAGATCCTGGTGGTGGTGCTCATCATCGGCGTGGTGAGCGCCGGCATGCTGCTGGCGATGAGCCTCACGGGACGCGACCGGGATCTGGAGCGCGAGGGCGAGCGGCTCTACACCCTGCTCAACTACGCGCGCGAGCAGGCGGAGCTGCAGACCCGTGAGTACGGCATCCTCTTTCAGGAGGACGGCTACGAGTTCCTCGCCTTCGACGTGCAGCGCGGCCTGTGGCGCAGTGTTCCCGGGGACGATGCGCTCGGCGCGCGCAAGCTCCCCGAGGGGCTCGGCGTGAAGCTGATCGTCGAGGCGCGCCCGCTGGTGCTGCGCCGGCCGCAGCGGGATGCGGAGAAGATTCCGCAGGTGATGATCTTCTCCGACGGCGACCTCAGCTCCTTCGCCGCGACTCTCGAGCGCGACGGGGGGCGGCGCAGCATCACGGTGACCGAGGACGACAAGGGCCGGCTGGTCGAGCAGCCGATGGTCGAGGCGGGAGCGCCGTGATGCGCGCGCGCGGCTTCACGCTCATCGAGGTGCTGGTGGCGCTCGCCATCGTCGCGATCGGAATGGCCGCGGTGCTCGAGACGCTGACCTCCGCCGCCGATACCGTGGTGTACCTGCGCGACAAGACCTTTGCCAACTGGATCGCGCTGAATCAGATCGCGCTGCAGCGCCTCGCCGGCCAGCAGCCGGCCCAGGGAGAGAGCGACGGCGACGTCGACTTCGCCGGGCGCAAATGGCACTGGCAGCAGGAGGTCACCGGCGCCCAGCTGCCCGGCGTCGCGCGCATCGACGTGAGCGTGCGTCCGGCCGGGGTCGAGGCCGACAAGGATCGCAACTGGTACGCCACGCTCAGCGGCATCTGGGGCGACGCGGTCGGGGCTCCGCGCGGCGATCTGCCGGACTGGGGCTCGCAGCTGCTCGCGGTGCCCGCCGCCGGCGCGCCGGGTACTCCCACGGCGCCGGGGACGCCCGCGGGCCCGGGTCCCCGGGGCACGCCATGAGGCGCGCCGCACGCGGCTTCACGCTCCTCGAGCTGCTGGTGGCGCTGTTCATCGCGGCGGTGATGTTCGCCATGGGCTACGGGGCGATCGCCCAGGCCCTCACCAGCAGGGATGATCTCAAGAAACAGCAGGCGCGCCTCCTCGAGCTCGAGACCGCGGTGCGCGTGCTCGAGCAGGACTTCGTGCAGCTCGCCCCGCGCCCCGTGCGGCAGGCGGTCGGCGATGAGCCGTCGCAGCCGGCCCTCCAGGCGGGCGCGCCCGGCACGCAGCCGATCGTCGCCTTCACCCGCGGCGGCTGGGCCAACCCGAACGGCCTCGAGCGCTCGCAGCTCGAGCGCATCGCCTACTTTCTGGAGAACGGCACGCTGCGGCGCGAGTCCTGGTTCGTGCTCGATCCCACGCTCTCGAGCACCACCGCCAAGCGCGACCTGCTCACCCATGTGAAGTCCGTGACCATCGAGTACCTGAATCTGCAGCACGTCTGGCAGGTGCAGTGGCCCCCGCTCACGGTCGCCGGCGCACAGGCGCTCGAGGGGAGCCTGCGCATCCGGCCGATCGCGGTGCGGATCACGCTCGACACCGAGGACTTCGGCACCATCGTGCGCGTCATCGAGGTAGCAGCGTGAGCCCCAGCCGCCGCCGGCCGCGCCCGCCGCGCGCCCAGCGCGGCATCGCGCTGCTGGTGGCGATCCTGCTGGTGGCGCTCGGCACCATCCTCGCCGCCACCATCGGCTACGAGAACGCCATGGCCGCACGCCGCGGGGCGGCGACCTTCGCCTTCGACCAGGCGCTGCTGGTGCAGCAGGGTGCCGAGGCGCTCGCCGCCTATGGCCTGCGGGAAGCGCACCGCGCCGATGCGCAGCACCTGTACCTCAACGAGGGCTGGGACAAGACCGTGGGACCGATCGAGGTCGTTCCGGGGGTGATGCTCACGGCCTCCCTGGAGGATCTGCAGGGCCGGTTCAACCTCAACAACCTGGTGCGGGAGGACGGGACGCCGGACCCGGTCGAGGTCGCCGCCTTCGAGCAGCTGCTGGCGATGTCGGGGCTGGAGACCAAGTGGGCGGGTCTCATGGTCGACTGGATCGACCGCGACATCGTGCCTTCGGTTCCGGACGGCGCCGAGGACAGCGTCTACATGGGGCAGACGCCCCCCTACCGCGCGCCGAACCGCTACATCACCAGCGCGAGCGAGATGCTCGCGCTGCCCGAGTTCGGGCGCGACCGCTGGGTGAAAATCGAGCCCTATGTCACGGCGTTGCCCTTCGGGCAGCGGCTCAACATCTGCACCGCCTCGGCGCGCGTCCTCGATGCGTTCCTCGGGCACTCCGATTTCTCCAGCGCACCCGACGCGCTGGCGCAGAACCGTGCCAACGCCAACGGCTGCTTCCCGCAGCTCACCGACTACCAGGCGGCGTTCGAAACCACCACCGCCTGGCGCAACACCTCGCCGAAGCTGCAGCAGACCTCGAGCTACTTCCGCTTGAGCAGCCTGATCGCTATTGGCAGTACCGAATTCAACTTGTACAGTCTTCTCCTGCAGGACCCCACGGGCTCCGTCCGCCCGATCCTGCGCAGCTACACCCCGGACTAGAAGGAGCGAGCACCCGTGGCTGACTGGCTGCTGCTGCGTCTGCCGCGCGCGCCCGGCGAGACTGCTTCCTGGCTGATCGCCGCTGCCGACGGCGCGCCCCTCGCCGCACCCGCCAGCGGTCCGCTCGCCGCTGCCGCACCCGCCGCCGCGGGGCGGCGCGTGTGCGTGCTGGTGCCGGGGGCGGACGTGCTGTTCGCCGAGCCCGAGATTCCTGCGAAGGCGGGCGCGAAGCTCGCGCAGCTCGCGCCGTACGCACTCGAGGAGCATCTCGCCGACGACATCGAGGAGCTGCACTTCGCCGTCGGGCGGCGTGCGGGGGACTCCCCGCGCGTGCCCGTGGCGGTGGTGGCGCGCGCACTGATGAGCGAGTGGCTGGCGGCGCTCGCGGCGGCCGGAATCGTCCCCGAGTGCGTGTGCGCCGACAGCGAGCTGCTGCCCTCGAACCCCGGACAGGCGGTGGTGCTGCTCGAGGAGGACGCCGTCGCCGTGCGGCCTCCCGGCGCCCTGCCGGTGAGTCTGCCCGCCGATGCCCTGGCGGAGGCGCTCGAGACGGCGCACCTGGCCCCGCAGGCGATCGCCTCGCACGTGGCCGCCGCGGCCGCGGAAGGTGCACCGGCGGCCATCGAGGCGGGCGCGCCACGCGGCCTCATCGTGTACGCCGGCTCGGGCGAATGGCAGCGCCACGCGGCGGCGGTCGAGGCCGCGCGCGGACTGTTCGAGGCAGTCAGCGTGCAGCTGCTCACGGGCGGGCCGCTCACGCTGTTTGCGCAGCAGCTGCCGGCGGCGAACGCCATAAACCTGCTGCAGGGGCGCTACGCCCCGACGAGCTCGCGGGCGGTCGGACTGATTGCCTGGCGCACGGCCGCGGTGCTGCTGCTCGGCCTGCTCGCCCTGCACGTGGGGGGCAAGGCCGCGGAGCTGCGCCTGCTCAGCAGCCGCGAGCATCTGGTGGACGCCTCGATCCGCGATACCTTTCACAGCGCCCTGCCAGGGGAGACCGGCACGCTCGATGCCCGGCGCCGCATGGAGCAGCGCCTGCAGGCGGTGCGCGGCAGCGGCGGCGCCAACGGTCTGCTCGCCGTGCTCGAAGCGCTGGCGCGCGCGCGGCAGGCGGCGCCCGGCGCGCAGGTGAAGTCGCTCAATTTCCACGACGGCCGGCTCGAGCTGACGCTCTCCGCAGCCGACGCCGCGAGCCTCGAGCGCCTCGGCCAGCAGCTGCGCGGCCGCGGCTGGCAGGCCGATCTGGTCGGCGGCAACAACGTCGGCAACACCTACGAGGGGCGGATGCAGATCCGCGCCCCGGGCAGCTGAAGGAGCCGGCGGCCGTGAGTGCCTCACTCGATCCTCGCCGGTCGCTCGCGCGCCTCTCGGGCCGCGAACGGCGGGTGCTCGCGGTCGGCGCGCTGGCCGGCGCGGTGCTGCTGGTGCTCGGCGTCGTCGTGCCGCTCGACCGCAGCGTCGCGCACGCCCACCAGCGCCTGATGCGCAAGCGCGCCGATCTCGAGTGGATGCAGCGCGTCGCGCCCGAGCTGGCCGCCGTTCCCGTCGCGCCCTCCGCCGCCGGCGAGTCGCTGCTGGTCATCGTCGATCGCTCGGCGCGCGAGTCGGGGCTCGCCGGCGCGCTCGCCGGCAGCGAGCCCGGAGGCCCCGGGCGGCTGTCGCTGCGGCTCGAGAAGGCGCCGTTCGACACGCTCATCGCCTGGCTGGCGCGCCTCGGACAGCAGAACGGGATCCGCGTCGAGTCCGCGGTCATCGACACCGCCGGCGCCCCGGGCGTGGTGAACGCGGCGGTGGTGCTGCACGCAGGCTGAAGTGCGCCGCCCGATCTGGATCGCGCTCGCCGCGGTCGCCGGCTTCGCAGTCATCGTGCTCACCCGGCTGCCGGCGAGCTGGATCGTCCCGCGGGCCGCGGCCGCCGACTGCGCGAGCGTCGACGGCACCGTCTGGAGCGGCGCCTGCAGCGGGCTCAGCGTGCAGCACGTGCCGCTCGGGGACCTGAGCTGGGACCTCGAGCCCGCGCGGCTGCTCGCCGGCACACTCGCCGCGCACATCGTGCTCGCGCACGGCGCGCTCGCGGCGCAGGCCGAAGTGACCCTCGGGCTCGGCGGCGCATTCACCGTGCGCAATCTGCGCGCCGACCTGCCGCTCGACCCGGCGCTCCTGCCGCAGCTGCCCCGCAATCTCCACGGGCGGGCGCACGCCGCGCTGGCGCTGGTGCGGATCGAGCACGGCGCCCTGAGCGAAATCCAGGGGCGGATCGAGGCGCACGACCTCGAGGAGCGCACCGTCCGGGCGACGCCCCTCGGGAACTACGCGGTGAGCTTCCCCGGCGGCAGCGGGGAGCCCACCGGGCGAGTCCAGGATCTCGGCGGTCCGCTCGCCGTCCAGGGCACGCTGCGCCTCACGCGCGAGCGAGGCTACGTCCTCGAGGGCCAGGTGACGGCGCGCCCGGGCGCGCCGCCCGAGCTCGCCGCCAACCTCGCGTACCTCGGCTCCCCGGACGCCCTCGGCCGGCGCCCGTTCTCGCTGACCGGCACGCTCTGAGAGCCCCACCGCCGCAAGCGCAGCGCGCTCAGACGACCGCGCGGAATTGCCCGAGCAGCGGAAAGTACAACGCCGCCCGCACGGGCTGCGGCCCGAGACTGCGCGCCAGCTCGAGGTAGCCCTCGAGCTGCGGCCGGTAGCGCTCGACCTCCCGCGCGAGGAAGCCCTCGAGGTCGCCGCCCTCGTGGCGGCTCGTCTTGTAGTCGATCACCCAGCGGGTACCGCGCTCGTCGACGAAGCTGCGATCGATCTTCACGTTGCGCAGCCGCCCGCCGCTCACGCCGCTCAGCTCCCACTCGCAGTGCGCCTCGCGATGATCGTGCCGCAGGATCCAGCGGCCGCGCTCGTCGGCGAGCGTGCGCCGGACCGCCGCGAGCACTACCTCGGCCGCCTCCTGCTGATCGCGCCCGGGAACCCCGGCGCGCGCCAGCGCGCGGCGCACCGCGGCGTGCCCGGCGGCGATTCGCTCCGGGGGCGGCAGATCCGGCGCGCCTGCCAGGCGCTCGAGCCAGCCGTGCACCGCGGTGCCGATGTGCCGCTGCGTCTCACCCACCCAGCTGAACTCCGGCGGCGCGGCGGCGAGGTACGCGCCCGGCAGCACCTGCACGGGTATCGCGGCGGGGAGCGCCGCGGGCCGCCAGTCCGGCGCGAGCCGGGTGAGTCGCCCGGCGCGTGCGGGGGCGGCCGCCGGCGCGGGCGCGGGCGGCACCGTCTCGAAGCGCGCGGCGAGCGCCGGCCAGAGCATCGCGAGCGCACTGCGCCGGTCGGGCAACACCCGGCCGTCGGCCGCGATAGCCGGCGCCCCCGAGAGCCACAGCGTGCGCCGCGCACGGGTCGCAGCCACGTACATCAGCCGGCAACGCTCGTTCACGTCGCGCTGCCGCAGGAGCTCGCGAAGGTAGGCGCTGAGGGCGCCCTCCTCGCCCGCGCCGACGGCCGGCAACGGCGCGAGGAGCAGCCCGCTCGTGCCCGCCTCGGCCGGCAGATCGACCCAGCGCAGCAGCCGCCGCTCCCCGCTGCGGGTCGCACGGTCGAGGGCCGGCACCAGCACGTGATCGAACTCGAGCCCCTTGGCGCGGTGGATCGTCATCACCTGCACGGGGTTCTCCCCGGCGCCCGGCGCGCTGTAGAGATGCTCGAGGAGCAGCGCCAGGTCCTCGGGACCGCGCCACTCGAAGGCCGCCGTGCGTGCGCTCAGGGCCGCGAAGAAGGCGCGCGCATCGTCGAGCTCGGCGGACCCGTAGGCGTCGCTCGCCCCGAGCCGCAGCCAGGTCGCTTCCAGCCAGTCGGCCGGCGGGAGCGCCGCGCGCCGCGCGAGCGCGTCGGTGAGGATGTCGCGCACGCGCTCGAGGCGGGCGCGCTCCGCCGGCTCGCAGCGCCCGAGCCGCGCGGGATCCGCCAGGGCATCGATCAGCGGCTGGCGATCGTCGGGGCCCGAGAGCGCGGAGAGCGTCGCGAGCCGCGCCCCGCACCAGGGCGCGCGCAGCACCGCGAGCCACGCGGCGCGGTCGGCGAGGTCGTGGAGCGCGCGCGTAAGCTGCACGAGATCGCGCACCACCATGCGCTCGCGCAGCGGCACCAGGTCCACCCCGAGCGACGGCAGGCGCTGCGCCTCCAGGGCATCGATCACTGCGACCGCGTGTGCGTGGGCGACCACCAGCACCGCCACCGAGGCGCCCGGATCGCGGGCGCGGAGCTCCGCCACGCGCGCGGCGACCGCATGCGCTTCGGTCAGGCGATCCCCGGGGAAGAGGCGCAGGCTCACCGCCGGGACCCCGGGCGGCGTCTCCCCGGCGGCGCGCGCCGCGATGCTCTCGCGGTAGCTCACCGCGGCCGTCGGCAGGTCGTCGACCGGCGGGAAGACCGCGGCGAACACGTCGTTGACGAACCGCACCAGCGCCGGCGCGGCGCGGAAATTGCGCAACAGGCGCAGCGGCTTGAGAGGCACGCGTCCGATGCCGGCCGCCCGGGCCCGCAGGAACAGGCCCACCTCGGCGTCGCGGAAGCGATAGATCGACTGCATCGGATCCCCGACCACGAACAGCGTGCGTCCGTCACCCGGCTCCCAGCCGACCGTGAGCGCCTCGAGCAGCTGCAGCTGCGCGAGCGAGGTGTCCTGGAACTCGTCCACCAGGATGTGCCGCAGCGTGAGCCCGGTGCGCAGCGCGAGCTCCGTCGGCTCGCCGCCTTCGGCGAGGGCGGCGCGCGCCGCACCGGCGACGTAGGTGTAGTCGACCCGCTGCGCGGCGGCGAACTCGGTGTGCAGCTGCGCCGCGGCGCGCGCCAGCACCGGCGCGAGCGCCCCGATCGCCGCGGCATCGTCGGCGGCGAGGCGCGCCGCGGGAGCGCGCTTCAGATCGAGGAGCGCGCTGCGCACGCCGGGAAGCCGCGCGAGGTCGTCGATCAGGTCCCGCAGCTCACGGCGCAGGCCGGGATGCTCGAACGCCGCGCCGAGACGGTGTGCGCCGAGCTGCTTGCGCCAGTCGCTGCCGGTGAGCGCGAGGTGGGCCAGGCGCTGCCAGTGCGGCAGGTGAGCCGGCCCGGTGCCGAGGGTGTCGCAGCCGGGAAGCAGCGCGGCCCGCGCGCGCAGCGATTCGGGAATGAGTTCCCACAGGCGGCCGAGGCGCGCGTGGATCAGCGCCTGGAGGCTCTCGTCCACCCGGCGGCACAGCAGCTGCGGGTCCTCGCCGGCCACGAAGCGCAGCCAGTGTCCGCGCTCGGCGAGCATGTGCGCGATCAGCCGCTCGAGGTTCATCCAGTGGTTGTCGAGGCGCTCGAAGAGCAGCCGCACCTGCGGGGCGAGTGCCGGATCGGTCTCGGCCTCGAGGAGCGTGCGGCGCGCGGCGCGCTGGCACAGCTCGGCGGCGTTCTCCGTGACCCTGAGCGCGCCGCCGGTGCGCGCCGCCACCGGCAGCTGACTCGCGAGCCAGTAGTTGAAGGAGTCGATGGTCTGAATCCGCAGGCTCTGCGGGTCGGCGGCGAGCTGCCAGCCGCGCGCCCTGCCGTGCGCGAGCGCCGCCGCGGCCAGCGCCTGCAGCGACTGCGACTCGCGATTGTCCGGAGCGAGCTCGCCGAGCAGCGCACGCACGACGCGCCCGCGCATCTCCGCGGCCGCCTTGCGCGTGAAAGTGATGGCGAGGATCTCGCCCGGATCGTCGACCGTGGCGAGCAGGCGCAGGAAGCGTTGCGTCAGCACGGTGGTCTTGCCCGAGCCGGCCGGGGCCTCGAGCAGAATCGAGGCGGCCGCTGCGCTCGCCTCGGCGCGGGCCGCCTCATCGAGCCGCAGCGCGGCCTCACTCATCGCTCGCGTCCGCGTGTGTGGGCGGCTCGGGGCTGCGATGCGCACCGATGCGACACAGGTCCGTGAGA
>DASSQU010000026.1:0-4836 GCA_035702325.1 Steroidobacteraceae bacterium | reverse complement strand
GACCGATACCTGGGTGAAGATGCCCGCCGGCAAATGGCAGTGCGTCGCGAGCCAGGGAACGCCGCTGCCGAAATGAGCCGCGGGCGCAGCTAGTGCAGCTCGCGCCGCCCGACCCCGTCGGCCGGGCGCTCTGGCGAACGGGACCGGGGGCGATCCGCTGCGGCGCCGTGCACTGCCGGGCGCGGGGGGCTGCGGCGGGTGCGCTTGTGCTCGTACATGGCACGCTCGGCACTTTGCAGCAGCTCGCTGATTCCGAGGGGCAGCAGGGGATTGAAGTACGCGAACCCGATGCTGAGTGACAGCGGCGGCAGCGTACACGAGCGCCCCTGGAACAGGCGGGCGCGCAGCAGAATCTCGCTGCGCGAGGGGCAGTTCATGTCGGTGGTGAGAGCGGCGAACTCGTCACCGCCCAGCCGGCCAAGGATCTCGTACACCCCGTAGCTCGGAAACAGCTCGCGAAGAAAGCTGGCGGTCTGGCGGATGAGCACGTCCCCGGTGGCGTGTCCGGCAGCGTCGTTCACCTGCTTGAGATTGTTGAGATCGAGGTAGACGAGGTACGCGCACTGCAGATCGCGCCGTGCGACGTCGAGGAAGCGGGCGGCGATGTGCATGAATCCCCGCCGGTTGTAAATGCCGGTGAGCTCGTCGGTCATGGCGAGGCTGCGCAGCGAGTCGATCAGCCCGCTGAGCTCATCGAGCGCGGTCCGGCGTTGCGCCGTGACTCCTCGGAAACCGAGCAGCTGCGACAGCAGCCGGGTGACGCGCACCTTGTCGCCTTTCATGGCGGCGGCGCGCAGCTGACTCGCGAGCTCGCTGCTGCGGGCGTGCGCTGCGTCCGGGTCGCTCACCAGTACCTCGTCCTCGCTAGGCAGCAGTGTCAGTGTCGCGTTCGCCCGTTCGTCCATGATCGGCTCCTCTCCGGGTCGTCGGCGGCCGGAGTGAGCGCAGCATAAGAGCGGCGGCCGGCGCTGCACCACAGCAGGATTCCCCGCTTGCCGCTGCGGAAATCACGCGTCCGGCGCTAGGGGATCTCCGGATGACACCGCATCCGGAGATTCCTGATGAACGGCTGCGCCTCTCACCGGACTCGCGGCTGCGGCATCCGCCGGGTTCGGGAGCGTTCACGGGCCTCTAGACTCGCTTCACTTTAGCCAACCGACTGGAAGCTCTAAGGAGCGCGACCCATGAGAGGGAGCGGCGCAGGCGGGTGTGAAGCGGTGAAATCTCCGACTCCGAAGTCCATCCGCATCCTGCTGGTCGACGATCACGCGATCCTGCGCGAAGGCGTGCGCGCGTTGCTCGAGGCCGAAGCGGACATCGAGGTGGTCGGTGAAGCAGGCACCCCCGCCGAAGCCACCCGCCTGGCACGCGAGGCGCAACCGACGCTCGCGATCGTCGACCTGATGATGGCGTGCGAATCGGGTCTGAAGACCATTGGCGAGCTGCGCGGCGCCTGTGCTGCCCTGCGGGCGCTGGTGCTCTCGGCGCACTTCTCGGACGAGTACCTCAGTGCGGCGCTCGCGGCGGGCGCCGACGGCTATGTGTTGAAGAGCGCGAAGGCGGTAGATCTGCTGCGTGCGATCCGCTCGGTCGCCGCCGGTCACAGGTTCTTCTCGAGCGAGGTGTCCGGCAAGCTGGTGTCCGCCTACCTGCGCCGCGACGAGCGCGCGACCGACGGCCACACGCGCATTACGCCACGCGAGCGCCAGCTGCTCGTCCGCATCGCGCTCGGCGACTCGAACAAGCGGCTGGCCGCCATGATGTGCCGCAGCGTCAAGACGGTGGAGAAGCACCGCGCCAACCTGATGCGCAAGCTCAGGCTGCGCAACACGGCCGAGCTCACTCTGTTCGCGGTGCGCAGCGGCGTCGTACCGCTGAGCGGCGGCGCCGGGCAGTGGACGGACGGCGGGCCGTCGGTGCCGGCCGGCGCGTGAGCCCATGGAAACGCGCGCTCCGCTGCTGCGTCCGCCCCGGGTCCTGCTGATCGGTCCCTACGACCCGAACTGCGGCGAGTACACCTTTCTCGCGCCCCCGCTCGGGGTCTGGCGTCTCGCCGGCGTGCTCGAATCCGCCGGGGCCGAGGCGCGGGTTTTCGATCCCAATTGCTGTCCCGGACCTCCCGGGCAGGCCCTGGAGCGCGAACTGCGCAGCAGTGTCTGGGACGTGATCGGCGTCTCGACCACGGGGATGACGCTGCGGTTCGATCTGCAGCTCGCCCATCTCGCGCGGCGCCTCGCCCCGCACGCACTGCTGGTCGCGGGCGGCATGGAGGCTACTTTCAGGCCCGATCTCATGTTCCGCCTCGGGCCCTTCGATCGCGTGGTGCTCGGGGAAGGCGAGCGTCCGCTGCTCGAGCTGGTGGCGCGGCTGCGCTCCGGGGCGGCTCTCGGTGGCATTGCCGGAACCGCCGAGCGCACCGTGAGCGGCGAGTGCCTGCGGATGCCGCAGCCGGCGCTCGCGCGCGCCGAGCTGCGCGATGCCATCTTCAGCATCCCCTACGAGCGGATGCCGTACGACCTGTACTGGGCGCGGCTCGAGGACGCCTACCGCGTCGGCGCGCTGCCGACCAAGGCGGCGCGCGAGGCGAGTCTCGCCGAGATCCGCTCGGTGCGCCTCATCACGCTCAACTACTGCCCCATGGGCTGCACCTTCTGCTCGTCGACGAATTTCCTGCACCAGGCGCAGGGCAGTGTCGCCGCGATCGCGCGGCTCGACGCGGAGGAGTGCGTGCAGATGATGCGGCGCATCGTCGCGGCACACCCGCGCGTGCGCACCATCATCTTCCAGGACGACATCTTCGTATTCACCCGGGACCGGCGCATCCTGCCGCTGTGCGAGGCGATCATTGCGGCCAAGGCGAGCGGCGAGCTGCCGCCGGAGCTGCACTTCATCAGCACCAACCGCGTCGACGCCATGTCGCCCGAGCGCCTGGCGGCCATGCGGCGCGCCGGATTCCGGGTGCTGGGTTTCGGGATCGAGAGCTTCGCCTACAACGTGCTGCGGGAGTTCAACAAGGCGCAGATCCACCGCCACATCCATCCCATGCTGAGCACCGCGCGCGAACTCGGCATCACGCCGTTCCTCGACCTCATCCTGAGCTCGCCGCGGGCGACGCTTGCGGACGTGGCCGAGACGCTGCGCGCCGCCCACCGCTGGCTGCGGCGCGGCTGCGAGGTGGGGATGTATCCGTACGTGATCCCGTTCTCGGGGGCCGCCATGGCGCTCGACCCGCAGTTGCGGGAGTTCACCGTGTACGAGCGCCGCCGGGTGGCCGGCACGGCGGTCGAGTGGGATCAGCCGGCCAAGATTCTGCCGATGGACGCGGCGCTGCGCGCCACGGTGCTGCGCATCGAACACGACTTCGAGGAGCGGCTGGCTGAGCTGCAGGGGTGCGGCGCGCACCTGCCCTCGCGCGTGCGCTCGCTCGTCTGGATCCTGTCCGCGCTCAAACCGATGGCCGAGCAGGGCCTGCCGATCGCCGCGGAACAGGACGTGCTGCGCGAGCTCGCCGGGCGGCTCCCGCAGACCGGGCGGGAGGCGACCCGGGTACGGGTCGCCGGCACATGAGCTCGGCCGCCGCGTACTGGGAAGCGCGCGCGCGCCGCTTCGCGCTCGAAGGCGAAGGGCTCGCCGCAGTGTGCTCCTACGGCATGCCGGCTTTCTACAACCGCGCGATCGATCTGTGCCAGCGCCTGGCGCTGCGGCCATGGCTGCGGGTGCCGCCGGGCGCGCGGGTGCTCGACGTCGGCTGCGGCGTCGGCCGCTGGTCGCTCGAGCTCGCGACGCAGGGCGCGCGCGTCACCGGCATCGACCTGAGTCCCACCATGATCGCGCAGGCGATACTGCGCGCCCACCTGCAGGGAGTCGCGGCACGCTGTCGCTTCCGGGTGCAGGATCTCGCCCGGCTCGACGCCGGCGGCCGGTTCGATCTGGTGCTCGGCGTCACGGTCCTGCAGCACATCCTCGACCCGGCCGCGCTGCACGCGGCAGTCGAGCGCCTGGCGGCGCACCTCGCCCCGGCGGGCACGCTGGTACTCCTCGAGGCCGCGCCGCAGCACCGCATCGGCGGCTGCGACAGTGCGGTTTTCCGCGCGCGCCCGCGCAGCGTCTACCTGCGGCTGTTTGCCGAGTGCGGACTGAGAGTGCGGGCGACGCGCGGCGTCGATCCCGCGCCCTTCAGGACCTGGCTGCTGCCGCATCTGCCACGGCTGCCGCGGCAGGTGCGCACGCTGGCGCTGGCGCTGGTAACGGCGGCGTCGCTGCCCATCGACCTGCTGTTCGGCCCGCGGGCGCTGCGCCGCTCGTGGCACACGGTCTTCATTCTCGAGCACGCACGCGAGACACCATGAACAACATGAAGCGCATTGCCGCCGCGCTCGGGATCTTCGTGATCCTCGGCGTAGCGGCGTTCCTCGGCTGGATGCACCAGAGGGGGCGGTTGCCGGGCAGTCCGGCCGGCAACGTGCTCACCGTCAACGTGACCAGCCCCGCAGACCGGGGCCCCGCAAGTCTGCGCGAGGCGCTCTACATCGTCGACGGCGCCAACCGCGAGGGGATCATCGTGATCCGCACGGCGCGGATCGCGCTCACGACACCGCTGCCGCCGCTGGTGAATCCGCACGGCGTGAGAATCGTCGGCCAGGCCCCCGGCGCCGAGATCGATGCCCAGGCGCTGGCCGCCGGGCCGGTGCTCGACGTCGCCGGCGCCAACGCCTCGCTCGAAGGGGTGGTGCTGCGCCATTGTCCGGCGGCCGGCATCCTGCTGCGCGCCACGCATTTTCACCTGCAGTCGAGCACCGTCGAGTCCTGCGACGTGGGGGTGGAGGTGGCCGAGAA
>DASSQU010000025.1:0-5719 GCA_035702325.1 Steroidobacteraceae bacterium | reverse complement strand
GCATGGCGGTGAGACTCGCCTGCTCGCCTTGCAGCCGGGCGAGCTCGCGGTCGCGGGCCGCGAGCGCGGCGGCGAAGTTGCCGGCCCCGCCTTCGAGCGTCGCTGTGCGGGCGAGGCTTTGCTTGAGTTGCGCCTCGAGCTCGGCGCCGCGCCGCTCGTGTCCGGCGAGCTCGCGTGCCAGGCGCGCGTGCCGAGCCTCGCGCGCCGCGGCCTCCTCCCCGAGCTCCGTCAGCAGTCCGGCGAGCAGTGCGCGGCGATGCTCGGCCGACTGCAGCGCCTCGAAGTAGCCTGCCGCGCGCGCGCGTAGCTCGTCGATGTGCGTCTGCATCGCCACGTGGGCCCGATCGCGCGCGCTGATCGCCTTGGCATTCTGCAGATCGCGGCTGCGCTGCGTGCTGGCGGCCGCTTCGCGCACCGCGCGCAGGCGCTCCTCGGACTCGGCGTGTGCCTTCGCCAGGTCCTCGGCGAGCCGGCTCGCCTGCTGTCCGGCGGCCGCCCGGGCCTGCGCGAGCTCCTCGCCGAGCCGCGCCTCGCGCCCGGCGGCCTCGGCGTGCGAGCGCTCCACCTCGCCGCGTGCCGCGGCGAGCTCGGCGCCGAGGCGTGTCTCACGCTCGGCGGCGGTGGCACGCGCCTCCTTCAGCTCGTCGGCGAGCTGCGTCGCGCGGCGCTCGGCGGCCGCGGCCTCGCCCCGGGCTTTCTCGAGGAAAGACTCGACCTGTGCGAGTTGCTCACCGCGGCTCGCGAGCAGTGCCAGCGCCTCGCGCAGATTGTCGGCGGCGGTCTGGAGCGGATCGTCGCCCGCGGTCGCGGACTCGGCAGACTGGGCGGGTTCGCCGGCCAGCGCCGGGGCGGCACGCGGCGCCGGCCGTGGCATGATCCAGGTGTCGCTGGTCTCCAGGCGCTCGCGGGCTGCAGCCTCGAAGGCGGCGGGGTCCAGGGCCGGCAGCTCGTCGGTGCTGTCGTGATCGGCTCCGGGCGGTGGTCCCGGGGCAGGTTGCCTCGGACGCGGGTCCATGATGGTCGGTCTTCCCCGTGATGCAGGCGAAAAGTCTAGCGCCGACCGGGAGAAGAACCTGACGCCCGGGCGAATTATGTGAGATGGGTCCCGAAAATTCCGGCCCTTCAGCCGCGCAGAAACGCCCCCACCGCTTCCGCGACCCGCGCCGGCGCGGCGGCGAGCGGGTCGGCGCCCGAGTCGGCGAGATCCGCGACGCGGGCCGCGGGGACGAGATCGCGCAGCCGCGCTGCGGCATCCGGACCGGACGGCTCCTGCGACCGCACCAGCAGTACGGACTGGGTCAGCCTTCGCAGCCGCTCGCGCAGCGGGTAGTCCGCAGCGGCCGCCGCGAGCGCCTCGCCGGCCTCCCGCGCCGGACCGGATCCCGCCTCGGAGCCGGCCGGCAGTGCCATCAGGGCCAGGCGGCGCACCTGTCCCGGACGCGCCAGCGCGAGCTCCGCGGCGAGCACTGCGCCGGCCCCGTGTCCGAACACGTCCACCTGACGCAGCCGCATGCTGTCGAGAAAATCGCCGAGCGCGGCGATGTAGTCGGCGAGCGTCGCGGGAGGAGGAGGCGGGTCGGACTCGCCGCACCCCGGCAGATCCGGGGCATACACCGAGCGGTCGCGACCGGTGAGCGCGAGAAATCCCGTGAAGGCGCGCCCCGAGCCGCGCGCGCCGTGCAGGCACAGCAGCGGCGTCCCCTCCTCGAAACCCCCGCCCGGGGGGATGGCGTTGTGCATATGCAGCTGGCCGTAGCGGCATTCGAAGTAGCCGCGCCGCACACGCGGCTCGGTCTCGAGGCGACGGTCGGTGGAACTCGTCCGGGGCATTCGCTCTCATAGTGCCATGACCGGCGGTCCTCTTGCGCCGCCGGCCGCGACGCGTAAATTGCCCGGATGCTCCTCCTGCAGGGCGTCGTATCCATGCAACGTGTGGCAGTCCTGCTTGCCCTGACCGGCCTCCTCGGTGGCTGCGGTCCCGGCGGCGCCGGGGCGGCGGGCGCCGCCGCGGAGACGCAGCAGGCCGCGCAGGCAAAGCAGACCGAGGAGCGGGTGCGCGCGGGGATCGATGCCGCTCAGGCAGAGGCGGCCGAGCGCCGGCGCGCCGCCGAGGACGCGGCCCGGTAAGGACGTACCGATGCAGAACCTCCAGGTGAGGCTGAAGCACCTGCCGGCGCGCTCGAGCGACTTCGAGCTCGTAGAGACCCGCAGCCCCGAGCTCCCCAAGGGCTCGTTCCGCAGCCGCGCGCTGTGGCTCGCACTCGACCCCTTTCCGGTCGCACCCGCGGAAGCCGGCGGCGCGGGGCTGGTGAAGCCGGGAGACCTGATTCCGGCACGCGGCGTCGGGGAGGTCATCGAGTCGCGCCACGATGTCTTCGGTGTCGGCAGCCTCGTGGTGCTCGATGCGGGACTGCAGCAGCTCACCGTCTCGACCGGTCAGCATGCGCGCTTCGTGCACCCGGGACAGACGCCGGCGTCCACCGCGCTCGGCATCCTCGGCGCGCCGGGCATGGCGGCCTACTTCGGACTGCTCGATCTGGCGAAGCTGCGCGCCGGGGAGACGGTGCTCGTCTCGGCGGCCGCCAACGCGGCCGGCTCGATGGCCGGCCAGGTCGCGATGCTCAGGGGCGCGCGCGCCATCGGCATCGCCGGCACCCGCGAGAAATGCGAGTGGGTGACGCGGCATGCGCGCTTCGCGGCGTGCATCAACTACTCGGCCGAGTCGGTGAACGCACGGCTCAGGCAGCTCGCGCCACGCGGGGTCGACGTGTATTTCGATAACACCGGCGGGGAGCTCCTCGAGAGCGTCATCTCCGGTCGGCATCTCGCGCCCCGGGCGCGCATCGTGCAGAACAGCGCGGCTCCCTCGGATCCCGCCCCTGCGCTCGCCCGGGCCGGCTATCTGCCCGGCACGGACGAGGTGCAGGTGCTGCGCGCGCGTGTCCGCGACTACGAGCACCGGCGCGGGGAATTCCTGCGCGAGGCCATTGCCTGGTACGGGGCCGGGCGCATTGCGGCCAAGGATCACGTGGTCGAGGGTCTCGTCAACGCCCCGGCGCACCTGCTGCTCGCGATGCATGGCGGCAACTTCGGCCGCCCGCTCGTCAAGGTCTGAAAGGCCCCCGCCGCGCAGCGGCAGGGGCCTCCCGCTTCCGCCCGTTACTTCCCGCGCCGCGCCTTGCGCGCCCGGGCACCGCGGCGTTTGGGCGCGGCCTTCCTCGCGCCCTTGCGTACGGCCTTCCTCGCCGGCTTGCGGCGGGCGGGCTTCTTTGCCGGCTTGCGGCGCGCGGCCTTCCTGGCCGGCTTCTTCTTCGCGGCCTTCTTCGCCGCTGCGGGCGCTGCCGGCGCAGCCGTCCTGGCCGCGGGCGCTGCCGGCGCAGCCGGCTTGGCCGCGGGCGGTGCCGCGGGCTTGGGCTGCGCGGCCGGCGGCGCGGCCTTGGGCGCCGCGGCGGGCCGGGCCTGGGCACGCGGCATCTCGTGGACGGCGAACGCCCCGCCCTGCGGGTCGAGGAGCATCGCAATCCAGCTGCCGCCCGGGACCTCTACCGGGCCGTGCAGCAGCCGCCCGCCGGCCGTCTTGGCGGCGCCCGCCGCGCGCGCGGAATCCGCGACGCGCACGTAGCTCAGCCACGAGGGCGGCGTGGACGGCCCCTGCACGTTGCACATGCCCCCCACCTGGACGCCGAAACGCTCGAACAGCTGGTAGGTACCCATGGCGCCCATGTCGTGACCGGGCCCCTTGGTCCAGCCGAACAGCTCGCCGTAAAAGCGCAGCGCCCCCGCGACATCCGTGGTCGCGAGCTCGTGCCAGGAGAACTCCCCGGCGACGCCCGCGGGCGCACTGCTCGCGCCGGCGCCGCCGGCCCCGGGCGTGTAGAGCGCAAAGGTCGCACCCTGCGGATCGGCCAGCACCGCGAAGCGCCCGACGTTGGGTATGTCGGAGGCGGGCTTGACCACCCTGGCGCCGAGACGCTGGGCGTGCTCGGCGGTCGCATCGACGCTCGGCGTCCCGACGTAGACCAGCCAGTGCGGCGGGGTACCGGCCGCCTCCGGGGGCAGCGCCATCAGCCCGCCGACCTGAGTCTGGCCGGCCATCCAGATGGTGTAGCCCGGCATGCTGGAGGGCTGGCTCCGCCACGGCACCACCCTCGGGTAGAAGGCGGCGGCGGCGGCCGTGTCAGTCGTCAACAACTCGTGCCAGATGAATCGGCCCCGGATATCGGCAGTGCTCATGGCCTGTTCCTCGTTATTTAGCCAACGACCTCGTCGGCGAAGGCCGATCCGCGGTCGAAACAACAGTGACCAACAGACGGCGCATTCTGCCCTGCCGCGCCTCTCACTGCCATGACTCCCGCGGCGCCGCGCTCGCCGCCGGCGCCCGCTCGCGCCAGATGAGGTACAGGCCGCTCGCGATCACGATGCCGCCCCCGAAGACTACGCGCGCCGAGGGCAGCACGTGCCACACAAGGCGGTCGATGCCGATGCCCCAGAGGAGCGCGGTGTACTCGAAGGGCGAGACCACCGAGGGCGGGGCCGAGCGGAACGCCTCGGTGAGCAGGTACTGCCCGATGGCGGCCAGGAGCCCCAGGCCGAGCAGCCATTTCCAGTGTCCGGGCTCGATTGCCACCCAGCCGGGCGCGGCGATCGCGGCCGCGATCACCGTCATCAGCGTCACGGTCCAGAAGACCACGCCTACCGTGGTGTCGGTACGGGTCAGCACCCGCAGCGCGATGACGCTGAAGGCGTAGGCGGTGGCCCCGACGAGGGCCGCCAGCGCCCCGAGGCTCGCCAGCCCCGCGGCGCTCGGGCGCAGCATGGTGAGCACCCCGCCCAGCCCCACCAGTATCGCCAGCCAGTTGCGCCAGTCGACCCGTTCCTTGAGCAGCGGCACCGAGAGGGCTGCGACGATGAGCGGGGCCGACAGGAACACCGAGTAGGCGTTGGCGAGCGAGGCCACCCGCACCGCATAGATGAATCCGCCGAGCACGATGACGGTGAGGAAGCCCCGCAGCAGATGCATGGGAAAGCGCCGGGGCCTGAGGTCGCCGAGCCGCCGGGAGATCAGCACCGGCAGCACGGTGAAAGGCAGCGAGGCGGCGCCCCGCAGCGTCGCGACCTGCATCGGGGGGTAATGCGCCGACAGCAGCTTCAGCAGCGCGTCCATGAAGGAGAACGCGGCGACCGCCGCGATCATGGTCGCGATGGCCCGGAGCCTCCCGTGGCGCACGTCTCTAAGCCGCCGGGTCCGCCTCGGCGTGCTGCGGCGCGCCCGCCATCGGCCGGTAGCCGGTGCCGAGGAGCCGCGCCGGCAGCGGGAACGCACTCATCAGAGAGACGAGGAGCGAGGAGGCGTAAGGCACCGACTGGATGAGGAGCACCGCGATCCAGGCGACGCGGTCTGGGCCGCCGGTCTGCGGCAGCGCGGTGTAGGCCACGGCCCAGGCCGACAGCCACAGCCCGAGCGCGAGCAGCGTCTCCTCGCGCGCGGCGCCGAGCGCGGACAGCAAGCCCGGGGCACGCGCCTGCTTGGGCGTACGGAAGAAGGGTTCATTGCGCGTCACCAGGCCCTTTACCACCGCGACACCGATGGTGTGGGTGAGCGCGAGGCCGGCCACCGCGGCCGCCAGCGTCTGGCGCACATTGGCGCCGACCCGCACGCGGTACAGGTGCACGAGCTTGGCGAGCTTGAAGGTAAACAGCGACAGCGGCAGCACCGAGT
>DASSQU010000024.1:0-3529 GCA_035702325.1 Steroidobacteraceae bacterium | reverse complement strand
CGTCCGCCTCTTCCTCCCAGTTGCTCATGTGCAGGCCGTGCACCTCGGCGCCGGCCTCCTTGAGCAGCAGCGCGGCGACCGCGGAGTCGACGCCCCCGGAGAGGGCGACGACGACCCGGGCACGGAGGCAAGTCGGGGGAGGCGCCGGAATCACGCGCCACATTCTACCGCAGCGCCGCGGCCGCGCCCGGCGGACACGGCGGGCTGCGCCCGCAGCGCTCAGACGGTGATGGCGGCGACGCGGGGAGCGCTGAGGAGGTCGAGCTGCCCGACCGGCTCGAGATCGAGCCGCCGGCCGGCGATGTAGTCCTGTACGCAGCGCAGGACCAGCGGGCTGCGCAACCGGGTGCGGCGCTGCTCGAGCTCAGTGCGCGACAGCCAGTGAGTACCGACGATGCCGCGATCGAGGCGCTGGCGCGCATCGTGCCCGGCGACCAGGCCGGTGAATGCAAAGCGCAGGATCGAGCGGCCGGTGGCGGGGTTGCGCCACAGATAGGTGCCCAGTAACCCGTACGGCGTGAATTGCCAGGCGGTCTCCTCGCGCACCTCGCGCACCACCGCCGCGAGCAGCGTCTCGCCGCGCTCGACGTGCCCCGCCGGCTGATTCAGCACCAGGATGCGCCGCACGCGCTCTTCGACCACGAGGAAACGCCCGCCGCTCTCGGTGACCGCGGCGACGGTGACCTCCGGAGACTCGGTCATCGAAGCGAAAGAGGCCGGGCTCAGCCGCGGCGTGCGGCGCGCAGCCCGTGCTCGGCGGAGCTCGCGTTCCACACCTGATCGAACTCCTGCAGGAACTGGCGCGCGGCCACCGGGTTGTTGACGTCGGCGACCCCGTCCCAGGTGTCGGCACGCAGCCGGTAGACGATCGCGCGATCGTCGGCGATGAGGTAGGCCGAGGCACGCTGCGGCGACTGGGCGGCGACGTAGCGTATGTCGATGCAGCTCGAGAGCCGCCGGCCCATGGCGACGAAGCGGTTGCTGTCGCGCATGACGCGGGTGGGCTCGGAGAGCAGCACGCGGACCTTGGCGAAGCTGCGCGTCAGGACGAAGTGCTTGACGACTTCGAGGAACGCCGTCTGATCGTAGAGATCCGGCTCGAGGTCGGGCGTATAGATAGAGATGAATCGCTGGGCGGTGGCGGCGATCTGGTTGACGGCGGCGCGCACTTCCGCGAGCGAGGTGAGCACCGTGAGGCTCTCGGCGCTGTCGCGCGCCGGCTTCGGCGCGCCCGGCGCACCCGTCGATTCGGGCGCGTAACGGGCGTTGGCGAGCTGTGCCCAGCCGCTGTTAAGGTCAAGTTCCCCGGAAATGGCCACGAATTGGCGCCTACCCCGTCGCCTGACGCCGCGCAGGCAGGTGCGATCTTAGGGAGCCAAGGGCGCTTTTCGGTGCGGAACCGGTCACGGTTTAGCGCGGAACCCCATGTAGAGTAAGTCAAAAGCGGGGCTCAGTTCGCACTTTGACCGGCGCAACTGTCGGTCTGCGGCGACAAGCGGCGGCATTCACTCAGATCCCGCGCGCCAGGCGCGCTGCGAGTCCGGTGTAGTCGCGCGGCGCGAGCGAGCGCAGCCGCGCGCGCTCCGCCGGGGCGAGCGGCAGAGCGTCGATGAAGGCGCGCAGCGCCGGCGCGTCGATCTCGCGGCCGCGGCTGAACTCCCTGAGCCGCTCGTAGCCGCCGGGGACGCCAGCGGCGCGCCGCGCCGTCTGCACCGCTTCGGCGAGCACTTCCCAGGCGCCGGCGAGATCCGCGGTGATGCGCTCCGGGTCGGCCTCGATCCGCGCGAGGCCGCGCCCGAGCGCGCTCCAGGCGATCAGCGAGTGGCCGAGCGCGACGCCGAGAGTGCGCAGCACGGTGGAGTCGGTGAGATCGCGCTGCCAGCGTGACACCGGCAGCTTCTCGGCGAGATGGCGCAGCAGCGCGTTGGCGACTCCGAGGTTGCCCTCGGCGTTCTCGAAGTCGATCGGATTCACCTTGTGAGGCATGGTCGAGGAGCCGACCTCGCCGGCGACGGCGCGCTGGCGCAGGTAGCCGAGGGAGACGTAGCCCCAGCAGTCGCGCGCCAGGCCGAGCAGCACCACGTTGGCCGCCGCGACCGCGTCACAGTACTCCGCGATCCAGTCGTGCGGCTCGATCTGCGTGGTGTAGGGGTTGTATTCGAGGCCGAGGGATTCGACGAAGGCGCGCGCCACCGCGGGCCAGTCGAGCGCGGGCAGCGCGCTCGCGAGGGCATTGAAGTTGCCGACCGCGCCGTTCCACTTGCCGAGGATGCCGACCGCGCGCCAGCGGCTCTGCGCGCGCCGCAGCCGGGCGGCGAAGTTGGCGAATTCCTTGCCGAGGGTGGTGGGACTCGCCGCCTGGCCGTGCGTGCGCGCCAGCATGGCGGTGTCGGCGTAGCGGTGCGCGAGTGCGACCAGCTCGACGGTGCGCGCCTCGAGTGTCTCGAGCAGCAGCGCGCGCGCGGCCTGCAGCAGCCGTGCGTAGGCGAGGTTGTTGAGGTCCTCCGAGGTGCAGCCGAAGTGCACCAGCTCGAGCGTGGCGGCGCCGGCGCCGGCGGCCGCCAGCTGCTCGCGCACGTAGTACTCCACCGCCTGGACGTCGTGGTTGATGCGCGCCTCGAGCGTCTTGACCGCCCCTGCTGCCGCCTCGTCCGGGCTGCCGGTGAGCTCCGCGGCGCGCGCGCGCACCGCGTCGCCGAGCGCCGCGCCCGCGAGCTGCGGCGCGACGGATGCGAGCTCGAGCAGCCACTGCGCCTCGATGCGCACGCGCTCGCGGATCAGCGCCGCTTCCGAGAGCAGTGCGCGCAGCGGGGCGGTCGCGCCGCGGTAGCGCCCATCGACGGGCGACAGCGCCTCGACGGCGGAGAGAGCGTCGCTGGGGCTCGCGGGCATGGCTTACCGGGCGCCTCGAAGTGCTAGGATTTGCATCATAACGCAACGGCGCGTCCCGCCGGGCGTCCAGGCGGCGCCGCGGGTCACGCACGCACCGAGCGGAGCGAATTCATGAGCAACTCCTTCCGGATGGAGCACGACAGCATGGGCGAGCTCAAGGTGCCAGCGGATGCGCTGTGGGGCGCCTCGACCCAGCGCGCGGTCGATAACTTCCCCATCAGCGGTCTCACCATGCCGCGTGCCTTCATCGCGGCGCTCGGTCTGATCAAGCAGGCTGCGGCGCGGGCCAACAGCAGGCTCGGACTCCTCGAGCGCGGCATCGCGCAGGCGGTGGATGCCGCCGCGGCCGAGGTCGCCGCCGGGCGGCACGATGCGCAGTTCCCCATCGACGTGTTCCAGACCGGCTCGGGCACCAGCAGCAACATGAACGCCAACGAGGTGATCGCCACCCTGGCGGCGCGTCGGCTGCAGGGCAAGGTGCACCCCAACGATCACGTCAACATGGGGCAGAGCAGCAACGACGTCATTCCGACCGCAATCCACGTGAGCGCCGCGCTCGCCGTGCGTCGCGCGCTGGTGCCCGCGCTCGAGCACCTGCGCGACGTGCTCGCCGGGCGCGAGCGCGAGCTCGCCGCAA
>DASSQU010000023.1:0-8112 GCA_035702325.1 Steroidobacteraceae bacterium | reverse complement strand
CTCGGGGCCGAACAGCGCCGTGTCGAGCTGTTCATGCGACATGGCGCTGCAATCGACGGCAATGAAGGGCTTGTTGCGGCGCGGGCTCGCCTTGTGGATGGCCCGGGCGAGGAGCTCCTTGCCGGTGCCGTTCTCCCCGGTGATGAGGACGCGCGCGTCGGTGCCGGCCACCATGTGCGCCTGCGCGAGCTTCTCCTCCATGATGGCGCTGCGGGTCACGATCTCGGCGCGCCAGTCCTCGTCCGAGGACCCGAAGCCCGAGATGCGCAGCGCCTTCTGCACCTGATCGAGAAGCTCCTGCTTGTCGACCGGCTTGGTGAGGAAGCCGAAGGCGCCCATCTGGGTCGCCTGCACGGCGTCGGGAATGGTGCCGTGCGCGGTGAGGATGATGACCTTGAGTCCCGGCCAGCGGTTCTGCAGCTCCTTGAGGAGCCCGATGCCGTCCATCTGGTCCATGCGCAGGTCGGTGATGACGAGATCCGGCCGGAAGCGGCTCGCGGCGGCGAGCGCGGCGCCGGCGCTCTCGACGGCCTCGACGTCGTAGCTCTCCGCCCGCAGGCGGATGGTGAGCAGGCGCAGCAGCCCCGGGTCGTCGTCGACGACCAGGATCCGCGCCTTGCGTTTGGCGGGCTGGTTCAAAGTCGTTTCCCTGTCAGCCCGCGCACGGTCTAAGGGCGCGGGTTGGTGTTCGGCTTGCGCTCATTGAGTGAGCGCTCGAGGTTGGCGATCGCATCGAGTTTGGCCTTGGCCTCCTCGAGCTCCTTGCGCAGCCGGGCATTCTCGTCCTGCTCCTGCTGCAGACGGTGCTGCGAGCTCGCCGCGAGGTTCTGCTGCTCGCTCGCCGCCTCGGTCTGAAGCCTGCGGTTTTCCGAAACCAGCGTCAAATGGTCGTCAATTTGCGAAAGTTCGAGGAAGGCGAGCGCCCGCTCGCCCGGCAGCAGCGTCTCGGGGTGGGCCATGAGCTCGCGCAGCAGCCCCTGGGCCCGGGGCAGGTTGGTCGCCCCGTGGCCGGGGGTGGCGAGGATGAGGGCGAGCTTGAGCTCCTTGCTCGGGGTGGGGGCGGTGTCGTAGTCGCTCTGGGCGGCGGCGACGATCTCGGCCTGCTCGGAGGCGGTCCCCTGGACCAGGCGCTGCAGGAGCTGCAGGTACTGCGACAGCAGCCCCGACTCGCTCGACACCGGACGGACGGCGCTCGGCGCGCTCTCGCCGCGGGCGCCGGAGAGGAAGCCGAAGCCGCCGGCGCAGCCATCGCCCGCGAGCAGCATGGCGGCCGCGACCGTGACGTGCGCCAGGCAGCGTTCAGGCCGCGTGCGCATGCGCCTTCGACACCCGGATCGGCATGGTGATGCGGAAGTGCGCACCCGGATATTCCCCGTCGATGATCTGCACCGTGCCGCCGTGGGCGGAGACGAACTCCAGCACCACCGAGAGCCCGATGCCGGTTCCCTTGACCGCGGTGCTGCGCGCGGCCCGGCCGGTGTAGAAGGCCTCGAAGATGTGCGCCCGGTCATCCGCCGGGATGCCCGGGCCGCTGTCGGCGACGTCGAGCACCAGGTGCGCACCCGCGGCGCGCGCCTTGAGGTGGATGGTGCCGCCCTTGGGCGAGTACTTGACGGCGTTCGACACCAGGTTCTCGAGGATCAGGCGGATCTTGCCGCGATCGGCCACCAGCGTGACGTCCTCGATGCGCACGTCGAGCCGGACGCGCTGCGAGAGGAGCGTCAACTGCTGGTTCTCGAGCACCTGCTTCACCAGCGGGCGCAGCCGGAACTCGCTCGGCTCGAGGCCGACGCTGGAAGTCTGCCAGGCGCTGAAGGAGAGGAGATTCTCGATCATGTGCTGCAGCTTGATGCCGTTCTCGCGCAGGATCGCGGTCACCTCGCGCTGGTTGGTATCGAGCTCGCCGACCGCCCCGTCCATGAGGAGCTCCGTGCCCTCGCGGATGTTGGCGAGCGGAGTCTTGAGCTCGTGCGACATGTGCCGCAGGAAGCGGTTGCGCTCGTGGGCGAGCTCGAGCAGCCGCTGGCGCAGCCACTCGAGCTGGCGGCCGAGGCGCTCGAGATCGTGCGGGCCCACCACCGCGATGGTGTTGCTGAAAGTGCCCTCGCCGAGCTCGCTGATGGCGCGGTCGAGCTGGCGCAGCGGGCGGCCGATTCCCACGGTGAGCATGAGCACGGCCACCAGCGCGAGCGGCACCAGCAGCGCCGACTGCCACAGCAGCTGCTGCCGCGCGTGCTGCGTCTGCGCCTCGAGCTCGGCGACCCTGGCGTCGACCTGGGCGTTGCTCTGCTGCGCGACGCGATCGACGAGCGACGAGAGCTCCGTGAAGCGCGCGGAGAGATCGGAGGTGGCGGCGGCCGGCGCGCCCGCGGGAGTGGTGAGCACCCGGTCGCGGATGCTCGCCTGCAGCGCCCCGAGCGCGGCGAGCGTATCGCGCACGGCGGCGGTCGCGTGGCGCCCGAGCTCGTCGCGGGTCGCCGTCAGGCGCTCGTCCTGGGTGCGATAGGCGTCGAGGAGCTTCGGGTCGTTCAGCACGTCGTAGAGGCGCGCCGTGCGCTCGAGGAAGGCGATCTGGGCGAAGAGCGCCTGGCTCGCCCGCGCATCCGTCACCCCCTCGACGATGATCCGGTGGCCGGTGTCGGCCAGGGTGCGGATCTGAAGCACCGCGGTCAGGATGGCGACCAGGAGCGGCACGGCGATCAGCGCCAGGCCGACCAGCATCAGGCCGCTCAATGACTTAGGCCGCCGCCACTGCATAGTGCGCATCTTACCCGCGGGGCACGGGTAGGGTGTATGCAATTGGCGACAGTGGGCGGGCTCTCACCATGGCTCGCGCAGCAGGCGTTCTTCCCAGCGCAGCGAGGTCACCACGATGGTGTCGAGGTCGTCGAGCCGGGGGTTCCACCCGAGCTCGCTGCGGATGCGCTCCGCCCGGGCGATGAGCCCCGGCGGGTCGCCCGGCCGGCGCGCCTCCTCGCGCACCGTGAGCCGCCGGCCCGATATGCGCTCGACGGCGGCGAGCACCTCGCGGACGCTGTAGCCGTGCCCGTAGCCGACGTTGAGGGTCGTCGACGCGCCGCCTTTGCGCAGGTAATCGAGCGCATCGAGGTGCGCCGCGGCGAGATCCGCGACGTGCAGGTAGTCGCGCACCCCGGTGCCGTCCGGCGTCGGGTAGTCGGTGCCGAAGATCGAGATCTCCCGGCGCTTGCCGACAGCCGCCTCGCACGCCACCTTGACGAGGAGCGTCGCGTCCCGGGTCGCCTGGCCGATGCGCCCCCCGGGGTCGGCGCCCGCCACGTTGAAGTAGCGCAGCGCCACGTAGCGCATGTCCGATGCCGCGGCGACGTCGCGCAGCATCCACTCGGACATGAGCTTGGAGGTGCCGTAGGGGTTGATGGGCACGGTGGGGGTGGTCTCGGCGGCGACGCCCTCCGCCGGGATGCCGTAAACCGCCGCCGTGGAGGAGAAGACGAAATGCCGTACGCCGGCGGCCACGCAGCACTCGAGCAGCGTGCGCGTCGCGCAGGTGTTGTTGCCGTAGTACCTGAGCGGCTCGCGCACGGATTCCGGCACGATGGTGTGGGCGGCGAAGTGCATCACGGTATCGACGCCGTGCGCGCGCAGCAGCCCGAGCACCGCATCGCGATCGCCGACCTGGCCGACGACGAGCGGCGCATCGAGCACCGCCTGGCGGAAGCCGCGCGAGAGATCGTCGAGCACCACGACGCGCTCGGCGCGGCCGCGCAGCAGCAGCGCCACGTGGCTGCCGATGTAGCCCGCGCCGCCGGTCACTAATATGCTGCCGCGGTTCATAGGTGCCCGAGGGCCTGGTGAGGAAACCGGACTCGCGATGATAAACAAAACCGCGTCCACCGACCCGCGGCCCTTCAGCGGCCTCACCCCCGAGGTGGTGCTGGACGCCGCGGCCGCGGCGGGACTCGAGCCCGACGGGCGCCTGTTCGCACTCAACAGCTACGAGAATCGCGTCTATCAGCTCTACGGCGCAGCCGGGCCGCTGGCGCTCAAGTTCTACCGCCCGGCGCGCTGGAGCGATGCGCAGATCCTGGAGGAGCACGCGTTCACCTCCGAGCTCGCCGCCGCCGAGCTCCCGGTCGCCGCGCCGCTCGTGATCGGCGGCCAGACGCTCGTCCGCTACCACGAGTACCGCTTCGCCTGCTTTCCGTGGATGCGCGGGCGGGCGCCCGAGCTCGACGCCGGGGATGCCCGGCAGATCCTCGGCCGCGCGCTCGCCCGGGTGCACCAGGTCGGCGCCCGCCGGGCCTTCCTCGTGCGCCCGCGCCTCGGCATCGAGCGGCTCGGGTGGCAGGCGCGCGCCCAGGTACTCGCGAGCGAGCTCCTGCCCGCGCCGCTCACCGAGCGCTACTCGTCCGTGAGCGGTGCGCTGCTCGAGCGCGTGACGGCGAGCTTCGCGGCCGCGGGGGACATCGGGGCGATCCGCATCCACGGCGACTGCCACCTCGGCAATCTCCTGTGGAACGAGCAGGGGCCGGCGTTCGTCGACCTCGACGACTGCCTGACGGGGCCGCGCGTGCAGGACCTGTGGATGATGCTTTCGGGGTCGCCGACCGAGCAGCAGCGCCAGTGGGGGGAGCTCCTCGAGGGGTACCGGCAGTTCGCGGATTTCGATGTGCGCGAGGTCGAGCTCATCGAGCCGCTGCGGGCGCTGCGCATGGTGCATCACGCCGCGTGGGTGGCGCACCGCTGGAGCGACCCGGCCTTCCCGCGCGCCTTTCCCTGGATCGGCGAGGAGCGCTACTGGGCGGGCTACATCGGCGACCTCCTCGATCAGGTCGAGGCGATCGACGATCCGCCGCTGCTGCGCAGCGGCTGAGCGCTGAATTTACGACCGGGTACCGACTCCCCGGGGGTCGAGATGCTATTGTGTTAACAATGCTGACTGCTTTGCTCCGCACCCAAACCCTCCCGGGGGTGCTCGCTGTCGCCCTGGCGCTCGGCCTTACCGGCTGCGGCTCGCAGAGCGCTCCGGGGACACCGGGCACGCCCGTCACCAAGCGGGCGACGGCCGCACCCAGGCCGGTGCGGCCGGAAGACACGATCTCGCCCAACATGGTCGCGGCGGTCGCCATGACCAAGGGAGCGGCGCCGGCCGTGCAAGTGAAGTTCGAGCTCGGGGCGCACCCGGAAGTCGGCCAGCCGCTCGAGATCGCCCTCGTCATCATTCCCACGGTGGGCACGCTCGGGCAGATCTCCGGCCAGGTCCAGGGCGAGGACGGCCTCGAGGTGGTGAACGGAGCGGTGATCCCGCCGACCGAGAAGCCCGTCCTGGGAACGCCCATTCACCACACCCTGAGCGTCGTCCCCCGGCGCGACGGGGTCTTCGTGCTGACGGCGACGATCGCCAGCCAGGCGGGCGATCAGACCCAGAGTGAAGCCTTCTCGATTCCCATCATCGCCGGCAGCCCCCTGTCGGCGGCTGCCGGCGCCGCCGCGCCGCGTCCGGCTGCGGCCCCGAAGCCGCCACCTGCCGCAACGCGATAGAGTCCCCCCGCCACCCGCCAGAACCGGGAGCGGCTTCACGCAAGGCCGTCACAGGGGACCCGTATGATTTTGATCGGGCCCTTGCTTCTTCGTTATGTCAAACACCCGGACCACCCGGACCATGCGCACGCTCGTGCAGTCGCCGGAGGCGACTCCCGGCGCCACGACTACGCTCGTGCGGGCGGACCCGAAGCCCTCCGGGGAGAAGGACACCGAGCTGCACCCGCAGCTGCGCGCGCAGCTCCGGGAGATGCAGCTGCGCACCGGGAACGCGGCGCCGGACGTGGCGATGCTGCTGCGCCTCATCAACGACCACTACCAGACACTCGAGAACGAGCGGCGGGGCATCGTCGAGTCGATGCGGCTGATGGCGGACGAGGCGCGGGCGCTCGCCAACGAGGCCCATGCGCAGAGCTCCGAGCACCTGCAGGTCATCCTCGATCACATCAAGGACGTGGTGCTCACGGTGGACGAGGACGGCGTGATCCGCAGCTTCAATCCGACCGGCGAGCGCGTCTTCGGCTACGCCGAGGCCGAAGTCGTCGGCCGGCGCATCGACTTCCTCATTCCGAAGATCGCCGGCCAGGACACCGTCCCCGAGGCGCTGCAGCACCTGGCGGCGACGCTCGGCGACACCGCGCTCGATCTCGCCGCGCGCGAGCTGTGTGCGCGGCGCAAGGACGGGGAGCTCTTCCCGGCCGAGATCGCCGTCAGCAAGGCGCCGCTCTCGCGGCGCGAGATGTTCGTGCTGTGCCTGCGCGATGTCACCGAGCGGCGCGAGTCCGAGCAGGCGGTACGCGAGAGCGAGGCGCGCTACCGGCTGCTGGTCGACCACGCGCCGGAGGCGATCGTCGTGCTCGACGTCGACAGCGGGCACTTCGTCGACGCCAACGTGAATGCCCAGAAGCTCTTCGGCCTCGATCGGGCGCAGCTGCTGCAGGTGGGGCCCGCCGACCTCAGCCCCGCGCAGCAGCCCGACGGCGAGTCCTCGGCCGAGCGGGCCCGCGCCTTCATCGCGCGGGCGCTCGAGGGCGAGTCGCAGCTGTTCGAGTGGTCGCACTGCAACGCCGCCGGGCGCGAAATCATCTGCGAGGTGCGCCTGGTGCGCCTGCCGAGCGGCAGCCGCCGCCTGCTGCGCGGCAGCATCGCCGACATCTCCGAGCGCAAGCGCAACGAGCGCGTCGCCGCGACCGAGCGCGAGGTGTTCGAGCAGATCACGCGCAACGCGCCGCTGCAGGAGGTGCTCGCCGCGATCACCCGTCTGGTGGAGTCCGCCGGCGTCGGCACGGTGTGCTCGGTGAGCGTGCTCGCCGAGGGCGGCCAGGCTTTCGCCTACATGGTGGCCCCGCAGCTCGCCGCCGGGCTGCGCGCAGAGCTCGAGCGCGCGAGCATCGACATCCGTAACGGCTCGTGCGCCGCGGCCGTCTACCTCGGCCGCCAGGTGCTGGTCGCCGACATCGGCAAGGACCCCTTCTGGCTCGAGCGGCGCACGGCCGCGCTCGCGGCGGGCCTGCGTACCGCCTGGTCGACGCCCATCAAGGCGGCCGGAGGCAACGTGCTCGGCTGCCTCGGCGTCTACCGCTGCGAGCCGGGGCTGCCGACCGCCCCCGAGTCGCAGATCATGGCGCGCGCCGCGCAGCTCGCCGGCATCGCGATCGGCCGGCGCCTCGGCGAGGAGGCGCTGCGCTCGAGCGAGGCCAAGTTCCGCGGGCTCTTCGAGAGCATCGCGGAAGGGGTCTATCAGAGCGGCCGCGACGGCCGGCTGCTGTCGGTGAATCCCGCCTTCGTCACCATGCTGGGTTACTCGAGCGCCGAGGAGATGTACGCGCTGCCGAGCGCCGCGGCGCTCTACTGGAACCCGGCCGACCGCACCGAGTTCGCCCGCCGGGTCGAGTCCGAAGGGGAGATCCGCGACGCCGAGTTCCTCATGCGCCGCCGCGACGGGGCGCAGGTGGTGATCCTCGAGAACGCGCGCCCGCGGCGCGATGCCGGCGGGCACATCGTCGGCTACGAGGGCACCATCGCCGACATCACCGCCCGCAAGCGTGCCGAGCAGGCGGTGTTCGCCGAGAAGGAGCGCGCCCAGGTGACGCTCGAGTCGATCGGCGATGCGGTGATCAGCACCGACGCCGAAGGGCGCATCGAGTACATCAACCCGATCGCCGAGCAGCTTACCGCCTGGACGCTCGCCGAGGCCCGCGGCCAGCCGATCGGCGCGGTGCTGAAGCTGGTGAACGAGCTCACCCGCGAGCCGATCGAGAATTCGCTGCACGGCGCGCTCGGGCGCGGCGAGGGCAGCACCGCCACCGACCACGCGGTGCTGGTCACCCGCACCGGCAACGAGGTCGCGATCCAGGAGTCGGCGGCCCCGATCTGCGACCGGGCCGGAAGGGTGATCGGCGCGGTGGTGGTGTTCCACGACGTCACCAAGGAGCGGCGCCTGAAGCGTGCGCTCTCCTACCAGGCGAGCCACGACGCGCTCACCGGTCTCATCAACCGCCGCGAGTTCGACAACCGCCTGCACGCGGCGCTGCTTTCCGCGCAGCGCGGCGAGGGCACGTACGCGCTGCTCTACATCGACCTCGACCAGTT
>DASSQU010000022.1:0-8048 GCA_035702325.1 Steroidobacteraceae bacterium | reverse complement strand
GCAGCACGTCGGCTTCCATGAGGAAGCGGCGCGGGCATTGCCTGCCGCGGCCGATGTAGGCGGCGAGGCGGGCGTGGCTGCGCGGCTCGTACACCGCACACAAGGGTTCGGGCAGTCCGTCGCGGCTCGAGCGGTAGGCGGTCGCCTCGCGCTCCGCGGCGCGCGCGCCGAGCAGGTGCGCGAGCGTTGCCTCATCGAGCAGCGGCAGGTCGCACGCCAGCACCAGCCAGGCGCGGTCGGGGTGGCGCTCCTGGGCGGCGAGCAGGCCGGCGATCGGACCGAGGTTGTCGCGCGTGTCGGCGATCTGCTCGAACTCCGCGCGCAGCGGATCGGCACGCTGGTCGGCGCGCACCGAGACGAAGGCGCGCACCACGTGCGGGGCGAGCAGCGCCATGGCACGCGCGAGCTGGCTGTGGCCCCGGTAGCGCAGCGCCGCCTTGTCCTGGCCCATGCGGCTGCTGCGCCCGCCGGCCAGCACCAGGCCGTAGAGCGGTGCGCTCACGGCGTGCCGCGCGCGGCGGAACGCGCGAACCGCCGCCGTCCTCCGGACTTCTCCAGCAGCCGCACCGCGGTGAGCTCGATGTCGTGCGAGAGCGCCTTGCACATGTCGTAGATCGTCAATGCCGCGACGGTGGCGCCGGTGAGCGCCTCCATTTCCACGCCGGTGCGGTGATGCACCGCCGCCCGGCAGCGTATCACGAGCACGCCCGCCGGCCCGTGCCGCACCTCGATCCGGCAGTCCTCGAGTGCCAGCGGGTGACAGAACGGGATCAGCTCGTGGGTGCGCTTGGCCGCCATGACGCCGGCGATGATGGCGGTGTCGAACACCGGACCCTTGGCGGTACGGTGGCCGCTCGCACGCAGCGCGCGCGCCACCGTGCGCGGCAGGCGCAGACGCGCCTCCGCCACCGCGACGCGCTGCGTCACTTCCTTGCCGCCGACATCCACCATGGCCGGCGTGTTGCGCGCGTCGAGGTGCGAGAGCCGCGCGCGCGCCATCAGCCACCGATGTAGAACATCTCGACCTTGCGCTCCTCGCCGTGGGGGCGGGGCAGGCTCGAGCGCAGCTCGCTGTAGCGGTCGGCGCGCCGCTGCCACAGTGCCGCGATGAATTCCAGCAGCTGGTCGTCGCTGGCACCGCCGCGCAGCATGTCGCGCACGCTGGTGCCGTGGGTGGCGAACAGACAGGTGTAGACGACTCCGTCCGACGACAGCCGCACCCGCGAGCAGTCGCCGCAGAAGGGCTGGGACACCGAGGAGATGAACCCGATCTCGCCGGCGCCGTCGGCGAAGGCGTAGCGCGCCGCGACCTCGCCGCGGTAGCTGGCGCCGAGCGCGGCGAGCGGCCAGCGCGCGGCGATGCGCGTCAGCAGCTCCTTCGACGGCACCACCAGCTCCGAGCGCCAGTCGTTGCGGCTGCCGACGTCCATGTACTCGATGAAGCGCACGATCACGCCGGTGCCGCGGAAGCGCTCGACCAGGTCCTCGACTCCGTGGTCGTTCACGCCGCGCTGCACGACCGCGTTGATCTTGAGCGGCTCGAGACCGGCGCGCCGCGCCTGCTCGATGCCGGCGAGCACCTCGTCGAGGCCGCCGAAGCCGCCGCTCATGCGCGCGAACACCGCCGGATCCAGGCTGTCGAGGCTCACGGTGACGCGCCTGAGCCCCGCGGCCTTGAGCTCGCTCGCGTACTTGGCGAGCAGCACGCCGTTGGTGGTGAGCGCCACGTCCTCTACGCCGGGAATGGTGGTGAGGTCGCCGATCAGGTCGGCGAGATTGGCGCGCAGCAGCGGCTCGCCGCCGGTGAGCCGCAGCTTCCGTACCCCGAGCTGCACGAACAGCCGCGCGACCCGCACGATCTCGTCGAAGGACAGCCGCTCGTGCGAGCCGAGGAAACGGTATTTCTCGTGGTAGGTCTCGCGCGGCATGCAGTACGGGCAGCGGAAGTTGCACCGGTCCATGACCGAGATGCGCAGGTCGCGCAGCGGGCGCTGGCGCGTGTCGCGCGGCGCGGGGCGCAGGGTCAGGGGAACGACGACTTCGCGGGTATCCACGGCCAGCCAAGTATGGGACCGCGCCCGGGGCGCTGGCTATCGGCCGAAAGAGGGGACACGCGCGGGCGGGGGCGGCGCGCCCGTCAGGACCAGCGGTACAGCCGGGTGACGAAGCCCTTCTTGTAGGTATTCGGGCCGGGCGGCAGCTCCACGAAGCCGTCCGTGCCCGCCAGAGCCGGAAAGTCGCTCGAGCCGTTGGTCGGAGCGGGCATCGCCCACGGGCGTCCCCAGTCGTCCTGCTCGATGCGCACCGGGAGGAAGTGTGTCAGCGGAGCGCCGAGCGTGACTGGTGCGCCGAGCGCCAGCCGCTCCGGCGGAGCGGGGCTCTGCCCGAGGCTGGCGCGCAGCGCCGGCAGCACGTAGCGGCCGAGGCACACTAGGCTCGACACCGGCTTGCCGGGCAGGCCGAACACGGCCGCTCCCGACGGTGCGACGCCGAACCACAGCGGCTTGCCCGGCCGCTGCGCGACCTTGTGAAATATCGCATGCACGCCGAGCTCTTCCAGCACCCGCGGAACGAGATCGAACTTGCCCATGGATACCCCGCCGGAGAGCACCAGCACGTCGTGCGTTTCCAGATGGAACCGCAGCCGTGCCCGCAGCTCTGCGGCGTCGTCGTGCAGGTGATCGTCGGCAACCCGCTGGAAGCCGTGCTCGCGCAGCGCGCTCACGATGCCGTAGGCGTTGGAGCGGCGCACCTGGTGAGCGAGCACCGGCTCGCCGGGCTCGATCAGCTCGTTGCCCGTGGAGATCACGGCGAGCATCGGCTGACTGCTCACGCGGATGCGCGCCATGCCGGCGCCGGCGGCCACGGCGATCTCCGGAGCGTGCAGCCGGACACCGGCGGCCACCAGCAGCGTTCCCTGGCGCGTGTCGCTGCCGCGGCGGCTCACGTTCTGCCACGGCTCGACGCGCGCCGCCGCGGCGAGCGTCGCCGCGCCGTCAGCGCGCGAGATTTCCTCCACCGGTACGACGCTGTCGCAGCCTGCCGGCAGCACCGCGCCGGTCATGACCTCGATACACTCGCCGGCGCCGGCGAGCGTCAGCGGCGCCTCGCCCGCGGCCTGCGGCGCCTGCACACGGAAGCTGCGCCGCCCGCCCGCCACGCTGCGGCTGTCGAGCGCGATGCCATCCATCCCCACCTGGTCGAAGGGCGGCTCGTCACGCTCGGCGTAGATGTTTTCGCGCAGCACGCTGCCGGCACACTGAGCGAGCGGCAGCGACTCGATCGGCAGGCACGGCAGGCGCTGCGCGATGAGCTGATCGGCTTCGGCAGGCGTGAGCACTCAGGGCTTCTTGTCGGTCCTGGCCTTGTAGACCTTCACCTGCTCGTTGAAACGGTCGGCGACGCTCTGCAGCTGGTCGATGGCGGCGTTGTGTTTCTGGGTCTCCACGCGCTGCATGTCGGCTTTCTGTTCCGGCTTGAGCTTGTCGCCCCCCCTGGCGACTGCCGCGTCGACCTCCTTGTCGATGCAGCTCACGTAGTTCTGCACCGCCTTGTTGTACTCGCTGACGGCCTTCTGCCCGGCGAGCATCTCCTGCAGTGTGGCGGAGGCGCCGTCCGGCAGCTTCTCCGGCGGCGCGGGGTAGGAGCAATCCGCGAAGGCGGCGCCGGTCGAGAACACTGCCGTGGCTGCGATCGGGACAAGCATCTTCATGGGTGTTATCCGGGCGGGGTGAAAAGGACCGCTATCTTAAGAGGCGCTCGCCGCCGATGGCTACTGCGGGCGGCGCGGCCGGGCGGTGCGGCGGGGCGCGCGGGCGGGCGGCCGCGAGTCCGAGCCGCCGAGGAAGCAATCGCGCGCATGATCGTTCACGACCCCGACGGCCTGGAGGTAGGCGTAGACGATGGTGGTGCCGACGAAACGGAAGCCGCGACGGACGAGGTCCTTCGAGATCCGGTCGCTGAGTGCGGTGCGCGCCGGCAGCCGCCCGCCACGACGCCGGTTCAGCAGCGCGCGCCCGCCGACGAATGTCCACAGATAGCGGTCGAACGAGCCGAACTCGCGCTGCACCGCGAGAAAGGCCCGGGCGTTGGTGACGGCGGCGTCGATCTTGAGCCGATTGCGCACGATGCCGGCGTCGCGGACGAGCGCGGCCCGGCGCCGCGCGTCGAAGCGCGCCACCCGGCGCGGATCGAAGCCGGCGAAGGCGCGGCGGTAGCCGGCGCGCTTGTGCAGGATGGTCGACCACGAGAGCCCGGCCTGCGCCCCCTCGAGGATCAGCATCTCGAACAGCCGCCGGTCGGCGTGCACCGGGCGGCCCCACTCCTCGTCGTGATAACGCAGGTACTCGGGATCGGTGGTGCGCGCCCAGCCGCAGCGGCGCCGGCTCATCGCCTGGAGGCGGTGGAGGGCGTCGCCGCCGGCTCCTCCGCAGGACGCGCCGGGGGGACACGCCGCTGCAGCATTTCCTCGACGTCGAGCGCCTCGGCGATGCGTTCCAGGAGAGGATACGCGGTGGCGAGCGCGTCGCCGGCTCCGCTCAACGCCTCGAGCACCCGCTCGCGATAGGACTTGTGCTGCCCGGGGCTCAGCGGAATCGCACCCCCGAACGGGGGCTTGGCGATGTGTTCCTCGAGAATGCGGCGGGCGCTGTTCACGGACGCCATGGCACGCAGCAGCTCCGTGCGCTGCGCCTCGAGGCGCGCGCTGAGCGCCGCGCGGGTCGGTAACTCGACGGCCTCCCGCTTTTCGGTAACCTCTGCGGCCGGGGATCTCGCCTTGTGGCTCATGGTGTTTTTCTCCTGCGCGCCCGGAGAGATTCGAACTCCCGACCCTCAGGTTCGAAGCCTGATGCTCTATCCAACTGAGCTACGGGCGCAGCGCGCGGATTTTACTGGAAGCTCCGCGGTCCGTGCAGTCAGGCGCCGCAGCGGCGTCCGGCCGTGCAACGAGGTGCCCGCGGCCTGATACGCTTGGCTCCCGCACCCAGGCAGGAGAGTTGCCCATGACCCCGGTCTCCAGGCGCGCGTTTCTCGGGTACACGGCTGCGGGCGGCGCGCTGGCGCTCGGCACCGAGGCTGCCGCGACCGGCGCGGCGCCGGCGGTCCCGGGATTGAGCCCGCTGGCCCGCGGTGCGCAGGCCATCAGCGCCGAGGAACACGCTGCCCGGCTGGCGAAGGTCCAGGACCTGATGCAGCACCGGGGGACTGCGGCGCTGCTGGTCGAGTCGGGCTCGTCGCTGGAGTACTTCACCGGAATCCGCTGGCATCGGTCCGAGCGCACCACCGCGGCGGTGATCCCCGCCGCCGGCCCGGTGAGCGTGGTGACCCCGTTCTTCGAGGAGCCCTCGATCCGCGAGACCCTGCGGGTCCCGGCCGAAGTGCGGCCGTGGAAGGAGGACGAGAGCCCGTTCGAGCTCCTGGCAGGGGCGTTGCACGATCACGCCCCCCCGCAGGGTCCGCTCGCCGTCGAGGCAACCACGCGCTACTTCATCATCGAGCGCCTCGGCGCGACGTCGGGGCGCCAGATAGTGCCCGGCGAGGAGCTGGTGCGCGGCTGCCGGATGCTCAAGTCGCCGAGCGAGCTGGCGCTGCTGCAGGCCGCCAACGACGTCACCATCACGGCGCTGCGCCACGTCCACGGACGCATCCAGTCCGGCATGCAGGGGTCCGACATCCTCGGACTGATGGTCGCTGCGACCAATGCGCTCGGCGGCACGCACGAGTTTTCCCTGGTGCTGCTCAACGAGGCGAGCGCCTACCCACACGGGTCGCTCAAGCCTCAGCAGGTGCGCGAGGGATCGGTCATCCTCATCGACACCGGTTGCAGCGTCCACGGCTACCAGTCCGACATTTCCCGCAGCTGGGTGTTCGGCACGCCCTCGCGGCGGCAGCGGGAGCTGTGGGACACGGTGAAGCGGGGACAGGAGCTGGCGCTCGAGACGGCGAAGCTCGACGCACCGGTCGGCGCCATCGACCGCGCGGTGCGCGACCTGTACGAACACCTCGGCTGGCGCAAGGACTACGGCTTACCCGGTCTCTCGCACCGCACCGGTCACGGCATCGGCATGGACGTCCACGAGGCGCCCTACCTGGTGCGCAACGACACCACGCCGCTGCAGGCGGGAATGTGCTTCTCGGACGAGCCGGGGCTGTACGTCCCGGGGGAGTTCGGCATCCGGCTGGAGGACTGCTGGCACATGACCGCCGGCGGCCCGAAGCTCTTCACGCCGCTCGCCCGCTCCCTCGAGCAGCCCATCTGACAATCGCCCGCGGGGGCGCAGAGGCGGGCTGGTAGCTAGGCGCGCGCCGCGCGCGGCGCCGACCGGGCCAGACGAAAGCCGATGCCGAGCAGTGCGAACCACAGCGGCGCGACATACAGCGCCACGCGGGTGTCGGGATCACGCGCCAGCATCACCGTCACCAGCACCAGGAACCCCAGCACCAGCCAGTTGGCGAGCGGGGCCCCGGGCATGCGGAACGGCGCGGCCGCCACCCGCCCGGCCGCCACCGCGCGCCGGTAGCTGGCGTGTGCCACCAGGATGATGCCCCAGGTCCACAGCGTGCCGATGAGCGCGACACTGGTCACCATGGTGAAGACGCGCTCGGGGACCAGGTAGTTCAGCACCACGCCCACCAGCATCACCGCGGCCGAAGCATGAATCCCCGCCGCCGGAACCCGGCCGCGGTTCAGACTGGCGAATACCCGCGGGGCCTGGCCGCGCTGCCCGAGCGTCCACAGCATGCGCCCGGTGCTGAACAGCCCGCTGTTGCACGATGAGGCCGCGGCCGTAATGACCACCAGATTGATGATGCTCGCGGCGCCCGGGAGCCCCAGCCTGCCGAACACGAACACGAACGGGCTCATCTTCGGGTCGAGCTCGGTCCAGGGCACGAGCGACATGATGATGAGGAGCGCACCCAGATAGAAAATGAGTATGCGGGCGATGATGCCGTTGGTAGCCCGGGGCAACACCACCGCGGGGTCCTGCGACTCCCCGGCGGTGACCCCGATGAGCTCGACGCCCTCGTAGGCGAACATCACGATCTGCAGTGTGAGCAGCACCGCGAGCATTCCGCCCGGCAGGAATCCGCCGTGCGACCACAGGTTGGCGAAGCTCGCGGTGGCGCCGAGGTCGCCGAGATGAAACACGATCACGGCGAGCCCGGCGAGGATCAGGGCCACGATGGTCACGACCTTGATCAGCGCGAACCAGAACTCGAGCTCGCCGAACACCCGTACCGCGAGCAGGTTCGACCCGTAGAGCACGCCGAGGGCAAGGAGCGGCGGAAGCCACTGCGGCGTCCCGGGGAGCCAGAAGCGCACGTAGATGCCGATGGCGGTGATCTCCGCCATCACCGTCGTCACCCACGCGAACCAGTAGGACCACCCGGTCACGAAACCCGCAAAGGGCCCGCAGAATTCGTCCGCGTAGGTGGCGAAGGAGCCGGCCACGGGGCGGTAGGTGAGCAGCTCGCCGAGGGCCCGCATGATGAAGAAGATGGCCACACCGCCGACCGCGTACGCGAGCAGCAGTCCGGGACCGGCGCTGTGGATCGCCCGGGCGGACCCGAGGAACAGCCCCACGCCGATGGTGCCGCCGATGGCGATCAGCTGGATGTGCCGGTTGTGCAGGTTGCGTGCGAGGTCGGCGCCGGGCTGCGACATCTGATCTCCTTGGAAAGTCAGGACGGTGGTGGCGGGCCCAGCAGCGCATAGCGCCGTCCCTGCGGCAGCTCGTAGCGCCGTACCAGCAGGGCCGCGCCGGACGCGGCGAGGCCGCCCGCAACGCCGTCGTCCGGGGCCGGGAGTCGATGAAGGCGCCCGAGCACGCGCGTGAGCTTACCGCCGGCGTGGCCCGGCATGAGCACCAGAATGCGCGCCTGCCGCCCGTGGGCGCGAAACCACCCGCTTACCGTGTCGGCGGGGCGCTGCCCGCCCGTCGTGAGTACGGTGAGCGGCGTCTGCAAGCCGTGATCGAGCATGGCGATCGTGGTCTCGTCGGGATCGAGGAGCGCGAGCTGCTCGTGGGCGGTGTCGGCACGGATGC